>NZ_JBCLVN010000001.1:0-196699 GCF_039548315.1 Cellulomonas olei | reverse complement strand
GTCGCCCGGTCCGGACGCGACGCCGCCGTCGTCCCGCCGCGCCGCGACCCACACCCCGGCGGCGACCACCGCCGCGGCCGCGGCGACCACGGGCACCGCCGCCCCCGCCGCCCCGAGGGCTGCTGCGAGCCCGGCGCCGGCCATCGTGCCGAGCCCGCGGACGGCGCCGGCCCGCGCGATCCAGCCGACGCGCTCCCGCTCCGACCCGGAGTCCGCCACCAGCCGCACCTGCGTCGCGGGCCCGGCCGCCGCGACCGCGGTGCCGAACACCAGGCCGCGGGCCACCAGGAGCGCCACCCAGCCGGGAGCCGGCGCGAGCGTCCCGGTGACCGTGAGCACGGCGGCGACGCCGAGCGTGCCGAGGGCGCCGGCCACCGCCGCGGCCAGCAGCACCGGCCGGGGTCCGGCGGCGTCCGCGCGGCGCCCCCACCAGGGGCTGGTGAGCACCACGACCGCCGCGGAGGCGGACGTGACGACGCCCGCCTGCCAGTCCGCGAGCCCGAGCAGCCGGGAGGTCGCGGGCAGGGCGGCGGCGGTGGCGGCCTGCGCGACGACGACGGCGAACAGCGTCGCGAGCGCGGCGGTGCCCGCGCGGGACGGGGTCAGGGCCGCGCGAGCGGGTGCGGAGCCGGCCACCGCGGGGCGGGTCGCGGGCGGCGGGTCGCTCGGGCTCGACGACACGTCAGGCACTGTACCGACCACCCGGACCGGGACAACCCCGGCTATCCGGGCCATCGGGTCGACCCGGACGAGCGGCGCGGATCGGGTGAAACCGCCCCTGAGCAGCGCTTCTCTTGTCCCGCCCGGTCTGGAATCGATACCATAACCGCATGACCCCCGTCACCGAGGTCGCTCCCGGGGTGTTCCGCATCGCGGACACGTGCCAGGTCTACGTCGTGCGCGCCGAGCAGCCCGCACCCGACGGCACACGCACCGCGGTGGCCGTCGACTTCGGGTCCGGCACCGTGCTCGACCACCTCGCCGAGATGGGCGTGGACCGCATCACCGACGTGCTCATGACGCACCACCACCGGGACCAGGGCCAGGGGCTGCCGCGCGCCGTCGCCGCCGGCATCGCCGTGCACGTCCCGCCGGTGGAGCGCGACCTGTTCGAGCACGTCGACGAGATGTGGCGGACCCGACCCGTCGTCAACGACTACAACCTGCGCCAGGACCGGTTCTCGCTGCTGGAGCCCGTGCCCGTCGCCGACGTCGTCCCGGAGTACCGGGTGCGCGAGTACGGCGGGGTGGCCGTCCAGGTGGTGCCGACCCCCGGCCACACGACCGGCTCGGTGACGTACGTCGTCGAGCGCGCGGGCCGGCGCCTGGCGTTCACGGGGGACCTCGTCTACGCGCCCGGCAAGGTGTGGTCGCTCGCCGCGACGCAGTGGTCGTACACGGAGAACGAGGGGCCGGCGATGACGGTCCTGTCCTGCTACCTGCTGATGGACGAGCGGCTCGACCTGCTGCTGCCCTCGCACGGCGCCCCCATGGACGACCCGCAGCACGCGCTCGGGCTGCTCGCCTCCCGCATGCGCGGCTACGTCGACTCCCGCCGCCCGCAGCCGTGGGACCTGCGCACCCGCCTGACCGAGCCGTTCCAGCGCATCACCGAGCACTTCCTGCTCAACGTGTCGTCCAACGCCTGCTCCTACGTGCTGGTGTCGCGCGACGGCGCCGCGCTGCTCATGGACTACGGCTACGACATGACGACGGGGCTGCCGACGGGCACCGACCGCGCGTCCCGCCGGCCCTGGCTCGCGTCCCTGCCCGCGCTGCGCCGGGACCACGGCGTCACGGACGTCGAGGTGGTGCTGCCCACGCACTACCACGACGACCACGTCGCGGGCATGAACCTGCTGCGCGAGGTCGAGGGCACGCAGATCTGGGCGCCGGAGAACGTCGCGCCGGTGCTCGAGGAGCCGCTGCGGCACGACCTGCCCTGCCAGTGGTACGACCCGATCCCGGTGGACCGCGTGCTGCCGCTGGGGGAGACGTTCCGGTGGCACGAGTACGAGATCACGGTGCACGAGCTGCCCGGGCACACGCTGTACGCCGCGGCGTTCGAGGTCGAGGTCGACGGCGTGCGGGTGCTCGTCACCGGCGACCAGCAGGACGGCCTCGGCATCCCCGGCCACCGCCGCGAGATCCTCAACTACCAGTACCGGAACCTGTTCCGCATCACCGACTACCGGGACTCGGCGGCGCTCTACCGGCGGATCGCCCCCGGCGTCATGGTCTCCGGGCACTGGGAGCCGCGCTGGGTCGACGAGGCGTACCTCGACATGCTCGCGCAGGAGGGCGACGAGCTCGTGCAGATCCACCACGACCTGCTGCCGCTCGACGAGTACGACCTGGGTGCCGACGGCCGGCTGGCGCACATCGCGCCGTACCTGTCGCAGGCGCGCGCCGGCGAGCCGGCACGGTTCACCGTGACCGTCCGCAACCCGACCCGCGCGGACAGCAAGGCCACGGTGCGGCCGGTGCTGCCGCTAGGCTGGCGCGCGCACCCCGACGAGGTCGTCGTCGCCCTCCCGCCCGCCGGGACGGCCGATGTGGACCTCGAGGTGGTGCCCACGGGCCCCGGGGCACGGCGCCGTCGGCTCGCCGTCGACGTCAGCATCGGGGACCTCCGGCTGGGTCAGCACGCCGAGGCTCTCGTGGACGTGACGGGGGACTGAGGACGACGCTCGAGGAGCACGCATGGACGCCGTCGCGCAGGGGACGCGGGGCCCGGTGACCGCCGGGCGTCGCGCGACGATCAAGGACGTGGCCGAGGCGGCCGACGTCTCGCGCTCCACGGCGTCGCGCGCACTCACCGGCCGCGGCTACGTCGCCCCGGCCGTGCGGGACCGCGTGCGCCGCGCCGCGCAGACGCTCGGCTACGTGCCCGACGCGATGGCCCGCAACCTCCGCCAGCAGGTCAGCCGCTCCATCGGCGTCCTGGTGTCCGACCTGCGCAACTCGTTCTACGCCGACCTCGCCGCCGGCGTCAGCCAGCAGTCCCGCCGCCGCGGCTACGCGATGATGCTCGCCGACGACAACGGGTCGGTCGAGGCCGAGCTGGAGGCCGCCGAGACGTTCGTGGCGCTGCGCGTCGCCGGCGTCATCCTCACGCCGCTGTCCGTCGAGGTCACCGAGTACCTCGCCCGCCACCGCATCCCCGTCATCGAGGTCGACCGGCAGTTCGCCGAGGGCGCCTGCGACGCCGTGGTGGTCGACAACAAGTCCGCCGCCGAGCGCGTCACCGCCGGGCTGCTCGCGCAGGGCCACCGCCGCGTCGCCCTGCTCATCGACGAGATGGACTGGACGACGGGCCGCGACCGCCTGGTCGGGTACCGCTCCGCGTTCCTCGCGGCCGGCATCCCGCTGGACGACCAGCTCGTGGTCCGCGGCGGCTGGGACGTCGGGGCCGCGCAGGGCGTCGCGCACGAGCTGCTCGGCTCGCCCGACCGGCCCACCGCGGTGTTCGCCGCCAACAACGTGCTCGCCGAGGGCGTGTGGCGCGCCGCCCAGGGCCTCGGGCTGCGCATCCCCGAGGACCTCAGTCTGGTGTCGTTCGACGACGCCCCCTGGATGACGATGGTCCGGCCCGGCGTCACGGCCGTGGCGCAGGACGCGGTCGCGCTCGGCGAGGCCGCGGTGGCGCAGATGCTCGACCGCATCCAGAGCCCCGAGTCGCCCGTGCGGACCGTGATGCTCTCCGCCGCCGTCGCCGAGCGCGGCTCGACGGCCCCGCCCGCCGCCGTCTGAGCCGGTCCCGCCCCCGGGCGGCACAGGACCCGCCCCCGGGCGGCACAGGGCCCGTGCGCGGGCGGTGCCGGGCCCGTGCCCGGGCGGTGCGGGGGCCCCCGTGCGCGGGCGGCGCGAGGCCCGGGCGTGCGGGAGGCTGACGCCCAGAGGTGCCACCCATCCCGTCGGAGGCTCCGAACGCGATCGGAGACTCCCGCGCGGGATCGGAGACCTCCCCGGACCCCTCCGATCCCGCGCGGACACCTCCCACCACGGGGGGAACCTCCGAACCCCCGTCGGAGGCTCCGACCGCGACCGGAGACTCCCGCGTGTCATCGGAGACCTCCCCGGACCCCTCCGATCCCGCGCGGACACCTCCCACCACGTGGGGAACCTCCGAACCCCCGTCGGAGGCTCCGACCGCGAACGGAGACTCCCGCGTGTCATCGGAGACCTCCCCGGACCCCTCCGATGGCGCGCGGACACCTCCCAGCACGTTGGGAGCCTCCGAACGGGCGGAGGGTGAGGGGGCCGTGCCGGCTGGACTCGTTCCCATGCTGACGTCGCAGGCCGGACCGCCTCCCTGGCCGCATCGCCGCCCCGTGGCTTGACGGTCGATCAGGCATCCTCCTATGCTCGTTCTGGAATCGATCCCAGGCCGGATCGGCTGCACAGGAGCCGCCGAGCCGCCGCCGGGGTCCCGCGCTCGACGCCTGCCGCGTCGCGCGCCGTCGGGGGTCTGGAGGACGTGCATGACGACGGATCGACCGCTCGCGCCTGCCCGCACGGCGCAGGTCGCCCGCGACGCGGCACCAGGCCCAGCGGCGGCCGCGGCACCCGCGCCGGGGGCCTCGCGCGCGGCCGGCGCTGAGCCCGTCCTGGCGCTCGACATCGGCGGCACCAAGCTCGCGGTCGCGGTCGTCACCGCCGACGGCGCCGTGCACGGCCTGCGCATCCGGCCCACCCGGCGCGAGGAGGGCCCGCAGGCCGTCATCCGCCGGCTGTTCGACATGGGCCACGAGGCGGTCGCCGAGGCCGGGCTCGGTCCCGTCGGCGCGGTCGGCATCGCGTGCGGCGGCCCGCTCGACGCCCCCGCCGGCCTGCTGCAGTCCCCGCCGCACCTGCCGGGCTGGGACGACATCCCGATCGGCCCGCTGGCGTCGCAGGAGTTCGGCGTCCCGTTCGCGCTCGAGAACGACGCGACGGCCGCCGCGGTCGCGGAGCACCGCTACGGCGCGGGCCGCGGGCTGCGCTCCCTGGTGTACCTCACGGTGTCGACGGGCATCGGCGGCGGCGTGATCCTCGACGGGCGGCTGCACCGCGGTGCCGCGGGCAACGGCGGCGAGCTCGGCCACATCACCGTACGGCGGGGCGGGCGCGCGTGCTCCTGCGGTCGAGACGGCTGCATCGAGGCCTACGCCTCCGGGACGTCGATCGCGCAGCGCGCCCGGGAGGCCCTGGCCGCGGACCCCGGCTCGACGCTGGCCGGGCTGCCCGCGGTCACCGCCGCCGACGTCAGCGCGGCCGCCGCGGCGGGGGACCCGCTCGCCCGGGGGCTGTGGGACGAGACGACCGACCTGCTCGGCTGCGCCGTCGCCGACCTGGTGAACGTGCTGGAGCCCGAGCTCGTCGTGCTGGGCGGCGGCGTCACCCGCTCCGGTGCGATGCTGCTGGACCCGGTGCGGGACCTGGTCGCCCGTGAGGCGATGCCGCCCGCCGCCCGCGCCGCGACCGTGACGCTCGCGGCGCTCGGGGACGTGGTGTGCGTGGTGGGCGCCGGGGCGATCGCGCTCGACGTGCTGCCGGCCGCAGCCCCGCCCGCTGCCGGTGCCGTCGGCGATGCCGCCGCGCCCACGACCGCCGCGCCCACGACCGCCGCGCCCACGACCGCCGAGCCCACGACCGCCGAGCCCACGACCGCCGCGCCCACGACCGCCGCGCCCACGACCGCCGCGCCCACGACCGCCGCGCCCACAACCGCCGCGCCCACGACCCCCGCGCCCACAACCGCCGCGCCCACAACCACCCCGCCCACCTCCGCCGGGCACCCGTCCGCCGGCCCCCCGCCCCCCACCGCCCCGGAGGCCGCTCGTGTCTGACTGGCTGCAGGCCCACCTGACCGCGCACACCGACGTCGCCCACGCGATGTCGGGCCTCGCGGAGCAGATCCGCGCGACGGGCGAGCTGGTGCGCGACACGTTCGCCGCCGGCGGCACGCTGTACACGTTCGGCAACGGCGGCAGCGCCGCGGACGCCCAGCACCTCACCGGGGAGCTGGTCGGCCACTACAAGCGCGACCGCCGTCCGCTGCCCGCGGTGACGCTGAGCACCGACCCGACGTCCATGACCTGCATCGCGAACGACTACGCCTACGACGACGTGTTCGCCCGCCAGGTGCAGGCGCTCGCGCGGCCGGGGGACCTGGTGGTGGCGTTCACGACCAGCGGCCGGTCTCCGAACGTCGTCGGCGGGCTGGCGGCGGCGCGGGCGAACGGCGCGACCACCCTGCTGCTGGCCGGCGGCGACGGCGGTCCGGCGCGGGAGCACGCCGACCACCTGCTGCTCGTCCCGTCGGCCACCACCCCGCGCATCCAGGAGATGCACACCTTGGTGCTCCACGTCATCAGCGAGATGGTGGACGCCTGGGCCGCCGACGAGGCGCCCACCGCCTGACCGCGTCCCCCGAGACGAGAGGAACCGCGCCGTGGACGAGGGTGTCCTGCTGCGACCCGCGGGGACCCGGTGGCCGGGCGGCGACGCGCCCGTCGTGGGCACCGTCCCGCACGTCGTCGAGGTCGTGGCCCCGGACGGCACCGTCACCCCGGTGCCCCCGACGTCGTCCCCCGGCCCGGGGGCGGTCGCCGGCGAGGCGGCGGGGTTCCGCGCCACGGCGTGGTGGTCGCCGCCGAGCGCCACCGGTCGCGTGGACGTGCGGCTCGACGTCGAGCACCGCGGCGCGGTCGAGCGGGACGCGTGCCTGCGCGTCCGCGTGCTGCTGCCCGCCGCCCCGCACCCGCCGTGGTGGCTGGTGCCGGGCGCGTTCTACGGCGAGAACCGGCCGGTCGGCTGCGAGCGGGCGTTCCCGCGGTTCGAGGTCGGCGCCGACGACCCGGCCGGCATGGTGAGCGACCACTGGGAGCTGCGGGCGGACCGCGCCGCGACCCCGGCGGTGCTCGCGTGGGCCGGCCCGGGGGGCGTCGCGCTGCTCGCGCCCGAGACGACGCCGCTCGGCATGACGGGGCTCGGCCTGGCGCACGACGCGGCGACCGGGGTCGGCAGCATCCACCTCACGTTCCCGTTCCGGGAGGGGCCGGTGTCGTACACGGGGTCGGCCACGCCCGCCCCGGCGGAGGTCACGACGCACCGCTGGGCGCCCGGCGAGCGGGTGTCGCTGCGGTTCGCCGTGCACCCCACCGGCCCGGACCGCCACGCGTACGCGGCCGTCCTGCGGGAGGAGCACGAGCGGACCCGCGCCGGCTCGCCGCTCGCGCCGTGGGTGGGCGTCGACGAGGCGGCCGACCTCGCCGCCGAGGGCCTGCACCGCTGGCACTACGCCGAGCCGGGCGTCCTGCTGGAGACCGTCGGGTTCGACCGCGAGGTCAGCGGCCGCGACGGCCTGACGGTGGACCGGCAGGCCATGCACGTCGGCTGGGTCAGCGGCATCCCGTGGGCGCACGCCCTGCTCGCGCACGCCCGCCGCCGCGGCCGCCCGGACGTCGGCGCCGCGGCCGCCCGCGTCATCGACTTCATCTGCGAGAACCTCGCGCCCTGCGGCACGTTCTGGGGCGTCTGGTACGCCGAGCACGGCTGGTCGCAGTCGTGGTCGCACACCAGGGGCGCCCTGCACTCGCGGACGCTGGCCGAGGCGGCGCAGTTCCTGGCGCGCGCGCTCGAGCTCGGGGCGGACGTGCGCGCCGCGCACCCGCGGTGGGAGGCGGCGCTGCTGTCGAACCTCGACGCGGTGGTGCGCCGGCAGCGCGCCGACGGCAACCTCGGCTCCGCCCACCACGCGCAGACCGGGGAGGTGCTGTCCTGGGAGGGCGCCGCGGGCCTGGCGTGGGTCGGGGCGCTCGCGGAGGCCGGACGCTGGGACGGCCCCGGTGGCGGCGACGGCGCGTACCTCGCGGCCGCGGTGCGCGCGGGGGAGTACTACGCGCAGTTCGTCGACCGGGAGTTCCTGCACGGCGCACCGGAGGACGTCGACCTCGCGCCGACGTCCGAGGACGGGTACGTGGCCGTCATGGCGTACGTCGCGCTGCACCGCCGCACCGGTGACCCGCGCTGGCTGGACCTCGCGCGCCGCGCGGCCGACTGGATGCTGACGTTCCGGTACTCGTACAACACGCGGTTCCCCGCGGGCACGATGCTGGAGCGCTACGGCTTCGCGACCCGCGGCGCCGACAACGCCTCGCCGTCCAACCAGCACCTGCACGCGTACGGGCTGGTGTGCACGGCCGAGCTCGCGGAGCTGTCCGGGGCGCTCGGGGACCCCTGGTACGCCGAGCGCGCCGCCGAGACGCTCGCGTGCTTCCGGCAGATGGTCGCGCGGTTCGACGGCGACATGAACGCCTACCGCGGCATGACGTCCGAGCGGTACTACCAGACCGCGTGCTTCCAGCCGAAGGGCATGCTGCTCACGCTGTCGCACGCCTGGACGACCGGGGTGCTGCTGCTGGCGTGCGAGCAGGTGCTGGCGCGCCCGGGGCTGCTGCCCGACCCGGTCTGAGCGACCGCGTGCACGACGCGAGGGCCGGGTCGCCGTGTGCGCGGCCCGGCCCTCGTCGTCGGTGCGGCGGGTGTCAGCCCTTGCGGCCCTGCGTCGCCACACCCTCGATGAAGTAGCGCTGCCCGAAGGCGAACAGCGCCAGCATCGGCAGCGTGACCAGCAGGGAGGCGACCATCACGTACTGGTAGTCGCCCTGCCCGCCGGCGGTCGGCGAGTACTTCGTCATCGCGTACGCGATGCCGAGCGGCGCCGTGAACTCGTCCGGGCTGCCGGCGTTGAGGTAGATCAGCGCGGCCTGCAGGTTGTTCCAGGACGCCTGGAACTCGAACAGCAGCACGATGATGAACGACGGCACCGACAGCGGGAACGCGATCCGCCAGTACGTCCGCCACTGGTTCGCGCCGTCGATGCGCGCGGCCTCGAACAGCTCCCGCGGCAGGCCCAGGTAGAACTGCCGCTGCAGGAAGATGTAGAACGCGGACCCGAACAGGTTCGCGCCGAACAGGGGGACCCAGGTGCCGAGGAACCCGAGCTCCTTCCAGATCAGGTAGATCGGGATCATCGTGACCGCGCCGGGCAGCATCATCGTGGCGAGCACGAGACCGAACAGCGGGCCGCGCAGCGGGAACCGGAAGTGCGCGAACCCCCACGCGACCAGCGAGGACGACACGGCGACGCTCACGGCCGCCAGCACGGCGATGCCGATGCTGTTGACCATCCAGCTGCCCAGCGGCAGCTCGTCGAAGACGCGGACGTAGTTGTCCCAGTGGAACGTCGTGGGCCACAGCGAGTTGTCGAACACCTGCCCGCGGCCCTTGAGGCTGGCGGCGAGCAGCCACGCGAACGGGTACAGGAACACCAGGGAGATGACCGCGAGCGCCGCGAGGACCACGCCGCGCCGGATGCGGCGGCCGGTGCGCCCGCCACCGCGGACCTCGCTGGGTGCGGGCCCGGTCGGGTCGATGGGGCGGTCGCCCTGCCCGGCGGCGTCCTCGGGGAGGCCGGGGACCTGGCGGACGGGCGTGTTCGTGGTGCCGGTGCTGGCCATCAGTCCTTGCCCCCCTCGTAGTAGACGAACCGGTTGCCGAACTTCATCTGGATGGCCGTGATCGCCATGATGATCACGAAGAGCAGCCAGGCCATCGCGGCGGCGAACCCGAAGTTGAACTGCCGGAACGCCTGCTGGAACAGGTAGATCGCGTAGAACAGCGAGGCCTCGGGGGAGGCGTTCGACTGGTCGCGCCAGAACAGCAGGTACGCCTGGTCGAACACCTGGAACGCGGCGATCGACAGCACGATCACGTTGAAGAAGATGGCGCTCGAGATCATCGGCAACGTGATGTTGCGGAACCGCTGCCAGACGCCGGCGCCGTCGAGCTCCGCGACCTCGTAGAGCTCGCGGGGGACGTTCTTCAGGGCGGCCAGGAAGATCACCATCGTCCCGGAGACGCCCCACAGCGTCATGAGCACGATGGACGGCTTGATCCACGCCGGGTCGACGAGCCACTGCGGCCCCTCGATGCCGAAGATCCGCAGGAACTGGTTCAGCGCCCCGGTGTTGCCGTTCAGCAGCAGGAAGAACACGGCGGCGGTCGCCACGGCGGGCGTCATCTTGGGCAGGTAGTACACCGTGCGGAAGAACCCGGCGCCGCGACCGGCCTGGTTGAGCAGCGAGGCGAGGCCCAGCGCCACCAGGATCTCCAGCGGCACGGCGAGCACCGCGTAGAACAGCGTGTTGCCGAGCGCCGTGGCGACGCGCGGGTCGGTGAACAGCTGCGCGTAGTTCTCGAAGCCCGCCGGGCGGGCCGTGTTCGTGGCCAGGTTGTAGTGGCTGAACGAGATCACGAGGCTGTAGACCATCGCCCCGGCCGTGAAGATCAGGAACCCGACGATCCACGGCGAGATGAACAGGTAGCCGGCCAGCGCCTCGCGCTTGTTGTAGGGCACCTTGTCCCGCCGCTTGCGCGGGGCCCGGGTCGAGCGCGCGACCACCGGGGCGGCGTCGGCTCTGAGCTGCGTCATCGGGGCCTCCAGTCGACCGATATCGCCGGTCGAGGCCTGCCCCTGCTCCGTTGCCCGGCGATGTGGCAACGATGCCACATGCCGCGACTATAGGGCGCAGGGGGTGCTGCCGCAAGACACCGGCCGGAGCCCGCGGGCTACCTCACGGGCGCTGTCGGGGGCAGCGTGGCACGAAGCGCGGGACCCCACGACCGGAGCGGCCACCGCGCCCCGGACCCCGGCGTCAGAGCCGCGCCGCGAGCTCCGTCAGCGCCTCCGACGCGCCCTCGTCCAGCGTCAGCGTCGCCAGCGGGTCGCCCCGCGTGGCCCCCCGGTTGAGGATCACGACCGGCTTGCCCGCGGCCGCCGCGTGCCGCACGAACCGCAGCCCCGACTGCACCGTCAGCGACGACCCCGCCACTAGCAGCGCGTCCGCCTCGTCCACCAGCGCGTACGCCTCGGCCACCCGCGGGGCCGGCACCGTCTCCCCGAAGTACACGATGTCCGGCTTCAGCATCCCGCCGCACGGCCCGTCGCCCCCGTCCGGATCCGGCAGCCAGCAGTCCACGACCCGGAAGTGCGCGGTCCGCTCGACCACCGCGTCCGCGTCCGGCGCGATCTCCACGTCGCCCACGGCCCCGACCGACTCCGCGAACCCGGGGTTCGCCGCCTCGAGCCGCTCCGCCAGCTCCGCGCGCGACACCGTGCGCCCGCACCGCAGGCACACCACCCGGTCGTACCGGCCGTGCAGGTCGATCACCCGCCGCGACCCCGCCTGCTCGTGCAGCAGGTCCACGTTCTGCGTGATCACCCCCAGCACCACGCCGTGCGCCTCCATCGACGCCAGCGCGCGGTGCCCCGCGTTCGGGTGCGTCCGGTGCACGTACCGCCACCCCACGTGGTTGCGCGCCCAGTAGTGCCGCCGGAACGCCGCGTCCCCCACGAACTGCTGGTACGTCATCGGGTTGCGCGGCGGCGAGTCCGGCGACCGGTAGTCCGGGATCCCCGAGTCCGTCGACAGCCCCGCGCCCGTCAGCGCCGTCACCCGGCTGCCCCGCAGCAGCGCCACCACGTCGTCCACCGTCCCCGGGTTCGGCCGCACGTCGTCGTGCGCCGGCACCGGCAGACGCACCGGCGGCGCCGGCGTCACGGGCGGGAGGGGCAGCGCGGGGGCGGGGGGCACGGGGTCCGGGGACGTCACGGGTCCACGCTACGTCCGCCGATGCGGGAGTTCGTCCCGGCATCCGGTAGTCTCTCCTGCCGAGGTAGCGTGTCCGAGCGGCCTAAGGAGCACGCCTCGAAAGCGTGTGTGGGTGAAAGTCCACCGTGGGTTCAAATCCCACCGCTACCGCTCGAGAGGAGCTGACGACGCTCAGCCCCTCGCAGTGACGACACCCCCGCCGGGTCCCCGGCGGGGGTGTCGTCGTCCCGAGGGTGGGTCGCCGGGTGCGGGCCGTCAGAACCGGAACGGGATGGGGATGCCGCCGCAGCAGCACACCCCCCGCACGTCGGACTGGGCCAGCATCGCCGCCGCCTGGTAGCAGGCGACGAACCGGGCCGCCGCCGGGCGGACGCCCCGCAGCGCCCCGCGCGCGACGACGGTCCGGCGGATCTCCTCGGAGCAGGACGTGCCGCCGTGCGCGACGCGGTGCGCGCACGCGTAGCCCTTCCGGGGCGAGATCCAGCGCTGGTAGACCCGGATGAGGCGGTCGGCGACGACGGAGGCGGGGCTCATCGCGTCACGGTAGGCGGCGTCGGTGCCGCGCGCGCGACGAGCGCTCAGCCCGCCCCCGACCACTGGTCGCCCTGCGCGCCCCCGGCGTAGCGTCGTGCGTGCCGGAAGCACCAGCCGATCGCACGAGAGGTGGCACTGCCGTGAGCATGATGATGGACATGATGAAGTCGATGCCGGCGGGCACGACGGGGATGGACATGACCGCGATGCAGCCGTGCATCGAGGCGTGCTCGGCCGCCGCGATGGCGGCGACGATGTGTGCCGACGCCGACGCCGGGGAGAGCATGGGCCGGTGTGCGTCCATGTGCGCCAGCACCGCGGACGTGGCGACCACGACGATGCGGATGATGATGCGGCCCGCGGGCTACGACATGACCGTGATGTCGGCGATGATGCAGGCCTGCGTCGCGATGGGCGAGGCGTGCGCGGCGGAGTGCGAGATGCACGCGTCCATGTCGGAGCACTGCCGGATCTGCGCGCAGGCCTGCCGGGCGATGGTCGACGCGTGCCGGTCGATGATGTCCTCGATGGCCTGACGCGCGGCGGGGACCGCTAGACCGACGGGCGGGCGGCGTACCAGACGCCGCCCACCGCGAGCAGCCCGGCGACCGGGTGCACCGCCACCGGCTCCCCGGGCTGCGGCGTCGCGCGCGTCGTGAGCGCGTGCAGCCCGCCGTCGAGCAGGGCGACCGTCACCTGGGCCTCGCCCTGCTCGACGACGAGGCCGTCGCGCCAGGCGCTGGGCGAGGCGGAGGCGACGACCTCCTGGATGGGGAGGACGTCGACGCGGGTGTGCTGCGGCACTTCAGGCTCCTGGGGTCCGGCGGGTCGTGCGGTGCGGGTGCGCTCACGCGCCGGGACCGGGTGGACCGGGGCGGGGCGCGGCTGCTGCGGGATGACGCGGGCCCGGCCCGGGGCGCGCCTCAGGCGCGGGCGGGGGGCCGCTGGGACGTCAGCGACACATTCGACAGCGGCACCGCACCGTCGGCACGGCGACGGACCCCGCGGGGAGCGGGGTCGCGTGGGCGTGCCGGACGGCGGACATGGCGACGAGTCTGAGCAGGCCCGGAGGACGTGTCAAGGGTGATCGTCGCCCCCCGCACGGCGTCGCTGGTCAGGGCCGCGAGCGCCCCGCGGGCGCCGTCCGGGGCGTGGACGCACCCGGTGGCTCCGCGCGCCGGAACTCGGGCGGCCGACCTGAGCGCCCCGACAGCGACGAGCTGGCCGAGTCGGCCAGGTAGGTGCCGGGCCGGTGAGGCCGCGAGCACTCAGCGGCGCCGGGCGACTCCACCTGGTCACCGGGCTCCTGCCACTCAACTCTCGCGCTCGCGCACCTGAAGGCTGTCAGACGGCTGCGGCTGGGTGGTGCGCGCCCCTAGCGTCTCGACCCCGGTGGCCCGAGCCCGGTCCGCTGCTCGCCTCCAGGGGAAGGCCCGTGCCGCGTGCGCTCGTTCCGTCATCTGCTGTCCGCCGCTGAGGGACCACGGGCAGCTGCCGGTGCTGCGCCGGTCACGCGGGACTCGTCTCGGACGAGGGCGCTCGTGACCGCTGGCGTCGTGCTCCTCGCCCTGGCCGCCGTCGCCGCGTTCGCGGCCACGGCGGCACCGGACGGGCCTGGCAGCCGGGCGGCGGCGCACGTGCTCCCGGGGCTGGAGCGCACCGGGACGCCCCTGGCGCAGCTGGGGTTCGTCTCGCTGGCAGGCACGGGCCTCATCGACCGCACCGCGTGGGCGGACGTCGACGAGGACGGCGTCGCGGACCGCGTCGAGGAGGCGCTGTGCGGGTCGGCCACGTGCGCGGTCCCGTGGGCGGACGTCGACGGGGACGGTGTCCCGGATGCGGTGGACGTCGTGGTGTGCGGGACCGCTGGCTGCGTGGACGCCCGGGTCGACGCGGACGCCGACCAGATCCCCGACTTCGTGGGCGTGCTGCTGTGCGGGGAGGTCGGGTGCTCGGCCGGGACGCTGCGCGGCGACGTCGACGGCGACGGCGTGGAGAACTGGGTCGAGGCGCTGATCGCCGGGGACGCCACGGGGGCCACCGGTCAGGAGGACCTGGACGGGGACGGCATCGCGGACGAGGCGGCGCTGATGGAGTGCCTGCGTCTGGTCGACAGGCTGGCGATGACCGGTGCCGAGGCGTGGTGGCTGCTGGCCGCTGCGTGCGCCGCCGGTGGGGCGGGGCTGGTGCTGCGCGGGTGGCGTGACCTGCGCGTGGAACGGGACGGGACGTCGTCGGAGGGGGTGGCGGCGTGAACACCACCCGCACGAGCAGCAGGGTCCGCGCGGTCGGCCGCGGTGTCGAGGTGGCGTTGGCCCGGTGGGCAGGGCGAGGCGTGGTCGCCGCCGTGGCCGCGGGCGCCCTGGTCGCGGTGATGCTGGTCCCCGCGGAACCCTCGGCGGCGCACCAGCAGGCGCAGGCCGCGGCGGAGGTGCTGGCGTGGGCGCGTTCGAACGCCCCCGCCGCGACCACCGCCACCGACCCCGCTCCCGACCCGCAGCCCCGGCCCGCTCCTGACCACACCGGCGACGCCCAGGCGCCGGTGTGGGGGACCGGCGCCGTCACGCCGGGTGCGGGTGGGCAGGTCACCGGCGACGTGGCCTCGGTCGAGTTCTCGGGCCACGGACTGACCGCACCGGTGGATGTGATCGTCACGGCCCTGGACGACGCCGTGGCGGCGACGGCGGCCGATGGGGACACCACCGTCGTCCTCGCGCCGGGTTTCGATGTGACGGCACTCGACCCGGACGGCGAGCAGGTCACCGCGTTCCCCCACGACTCCCCGGACGCACCGGCGCCCGGCACTGCCGCGGCAGCTCGTCGAGCGGGTGCCTCCGGGCTGCCGGTGACGCAGGCCGAGGACGGCTCCACGCTGATCGGCGGGCTCCCCGTGGGGCAGGCGCCGCACCCGGACGCGGCGAACCTGGACGCCGGGCTGGGTGAGGCGATGGCCGGCGACGACGGCGAGACCACGCCGGGCGTCCGGATCGAGGTGCAGGTCGCGCCGACCGAGCTGGACGGCATCCGTCCCGGGTCGGTGCGGTTGATGACCCGTGAGTCCGACGCCGACCCGTGGACCGTCGTCCCGTCGTACCTCGACGCCGCGCGGTCGGTGGTGGTGGCCGAGCTGGACCACCTGTCGCAGTTCGTCGTCATCGGCGGCAAGGACCTCGGCGACCCACGCCCGCGCGTCGTGCTCGACCCGGACAACGACCGGGCGTTCGCGAACTCCCCGGGTCCGCGCGTGACGGAGGTCGGGTACAACGTCGCCCTCGCGAACCAGGTCGCGGCCCGACTCACCCAGACCTGCAACGCCGACGTCGTCGTCACCCGCACCACTCCGATCCCGGACCTGGGGCGCGACATTCGGGCGGGGATGGCGGTCGCCCACCACCCGGACCTGACCGTGACGTTCGGGTTCAACGGCAACGACGGGGACGCGTGGGGGAACGTCGGCAACGGTGGGTCCGAGGTGTACTCGCGCGGCGGCGGCCTCGACGAGCAGGCCCGCGCCACGATGCTGAACGTCCTGCCCGTCTACACCGGTCGCCCGGCGAACCCGAAGTCGCGGGTCAACCTGACCTACCCCGAGTACGCGGGCCTTCCGGGCGCCCTGATCCACCTCGAGGCGCTGTTCCTCGACCACAACTTCGACCGGCCCGTCATCGACAACGGGTTCTCCTTCATCGTCGACGGGGTCTTCACCTCGCTGGGCCTCCAGCTGGAGAACCAAGGGTTCGACTGCTCGGACCCCGACCGCGGGGGCGGGTGGCCGTCACCGCCGTCGGCGGCGCAGGTCGCGACGTGGATGCAGCTGGGGTTCAAGAACTACGCCGCCTACGGCGCCGACCCCGTCAGCTTCGCCACCGGCAACCTGGTCGAGCTCGAGGACCTGTTCCACCTGACCGGCCCCGGCGGGTCGGACACGCAGATCGCGCTGATCCACAACTCCCAGGACGGGCGGGTCAGCCGGTTCGGGGCCGGGTGGACGAGCGACCTGACCGCGAGGGCCCAGCGGTTCGCCGACGGGTCTGTCATGGTCGTGCGCGGCGACGGCGCGTCGTTCGTCTTCACGCCCGACGGGACCGGTGGGTACAGCGCGGACCCCAATACCGGGGCGGCCCTGGCCGAGGCCGGCAGCGGGCAGCTGGTCCTGACCGTGGACGATGGCACCAGGTGGCGGTTCGACACGTCCCATCCCGAGGGCGTCGGGGACGTGGTCGAGCGCCGCGACCCCACCGGCGCGGTCACCCGGTTCGAGTACGCGCCACTGTCGGGGGACCCGTTGTTCCGCTCGCTGACCGCCGTGGTGCTGCCCGGCGACCAGCGGATCGCCGTGGAGTCCGACGCGCGCGGGCTCGTGACGGCGCTGACCGCACCCGACGGGAGGGCCTGGCGGCTGGGGTACGACGACGCCCTCGACCTGCGCACGATCACCCTGCCTGACGGGCGCGTGCGCGGCTTCGACTACGACACCGCCCACCGGATCACGGTCGCCCGGGACGCCGCGGGAGCGGTGTACCTGACGAACAGCTACGACGCGGCCGGCCGTGTGGTGTCCCAGGGGGACGGCGTCGGTGGGACGCGCACCTTCGCGTACCGCACGGGCGGGACGGACTACACCGACGCCGCCGGGTCCGTCTGGCGGTACCAGGTCGACGCGCGGTCCCGGGTCACCGGGTTCACCGACCCCCTCGGGCACACCACCAGAGTGGAGTACGGGGCGCTCGACGCACCGACCGCCGTGGTCGGCCCCGACGGGGAACGCATCACCTACGAGCTGGACGCCCAGGGCCGGCCCACAGCCGTCGACGTCCCCGGGACTGGTGCGACGGAGCTGGTGCTCGACGAGCTCGGCCGGGTCACGCAGGTGACCGCACCTGGCGCCGGCGGTGCCGCCGTGACGACCCGCATCGAGCGGGACGGGGCGGGGCGGCCCACCCAGGTGCAGCACCCCGACGGGGTGGTCGAGGTCACGCGGTACGACGCCGCCGGTAACCCTGTCGCGTTCACCGATGCCGCCGACGAGACCTGGACGGCGACATTCGACGCCCGCGGGAACCAGACGTCGAGCACCGATCCGCTCGGGCGGACCACGACGTTCGCCTACGACGCCGGCAACCGCCTGACTGCCCGCACTCTGCCCTCCGGCGCCACCTGGGGATACGGGTACGACGCGGTGGGGCGTCTGGTGTCGGAGACCGACCCCACCGGGGCGGCCACCACCTACGGGTACGACGCGAACGACAACCTCACCCGGATCACCGATCCCACCGGGGCCGTGACCCGCCAGACCTGGGACACCGGCCGGCGCCTGACCCGTGTCACCGACCCGAACGGCGGGGTGACGACGTACGCCTACAACGGCGAGGACGTCGTGGTGCGCGAGACCGACCCGACCGGTGCGACGACCGCATACACCCTCGACGCCGCGCACCGGGTGGTCGCTGTGACCGATCCGAACGGCGGAGTCTGGGAGCGGACCCTCGACGAGTCCGGCAACGTGGTCGCCCAGACCGACCCGGGCGGCGGGGTGTCGACCTGGGAGTACGACCAGGGCGGGCGGCTCATCGCCCAGAGTGATCCCGACGGGGTCGTCACCGCCTTCGCCTACGCCCCGGGTGGCGGGCTTCTGGAGACCCGCGACGCGGCCGGTGCCACGACGACGTTCACCTACGACGCCGCAGGCCGCGTCGTCGCCGAGTCCGGTCCGGCCGGGACGACCCGGTACGCCTACGACGCGGTCGGACGGCTCATCGCGACCACGGACCCGGCGGGGCGCACCACCGAGGTCGCCGTCGACGCCGCCGGGCAGGTCACGGCCGTCACCGACCGGACCGGAGCCACCACGGCTTTCGAGTACGACGCAGACGGTCACCAGGTCGCGACCCTGGACGCCGACGGTGTGCGCCAGACCGGGAACCTCGACCTCGCGGGGAGGGTCCTGGCCGCCGGTGTCGAGGGCGGCGCGGTGCGGGAGTACACCTACGACGCCGCTGGTCGGGTGACCGCCGAGACCGACGGCCTGGGTGCCGCCACGGCGTACTCCTACGACCCGGCCGGGCAGCTGATGGGGGTCACCGACCCGACCGGCTCCGTCACGACGTTCGCCTACGACGGTGCGGGGAGGCAGACCGCGACCACGGACCCCGACGGGGTGGTGACCGCGTACTCCTACGACCGGGCCGGGCAGCTCGTCGAGGTCGTGCAGAACGCCACCGGCACAGGCGACGCCTCCGATGACGAGAACGTCACCACCACGTACGCCTACACCCCCGTCGGGGACCTGTCGCAGGTCACTGGCCCGCGCGGCGCCGTGACCAGGTACGCCTACACCCCCGGTGGGCGGCTCGTGGCCGAGACCGATCCGCTGCGCCACACCTGGACCTCCGCCTACGACGACGCGGGACGGCTCGCGCGAGAGACGGACCCGGACGCCCGGACCGTCACGTACGCGTACGACGACGCGGGACGGGTCCGGTCGGTGGAGTACACCCAGGGCCGTCGTGCGGCGCGTGCCGCCCGTGACGAGCCGCTGCGGGTCGAGCTGGAGTACGACGCCACCGGGAACGCGATCGCGATGACCGACCCCACGGGCGTCACCGGGTGGACCTACGACGCCGAGGGCCGCCGCACCGCCCAGCGGACCGTCGCCGGCACGGTGAGCACCGCCTACAGCGCTGCGGGCCGTCAGGTCAGCCTGACCACCCCCGACGGGACGACGCAGACGTGGGCGCACGACGCCGCAGGCCGCGTGGCCGAGCAGGGCACCCCGGCCGGGGTCATGACCTACGCGTACGACCAGACCGACCAGGTCACCGCGATCAGCCGCACCAACGCGGACGGCACGCCCGGCCCGATGACCGCCTTCGCCTACGATCCCGCGGGGCGCACCACCGGCATCCGCCACCGCGTCACCGAAGTCGACCCGTTCATCGCGCCCGAGCCCGGCGAGGTGGCGCTGACGTGCGACACCTGCCTGCCGGGG
This sequence comes from Cellulomonas olei, assembly GCF_039548315.1. Taxonomy (NCBI): domain Bacteria; kingdom Bacillati; phylum Actinomycetota; class Actinomycetes; order Micrococcales; family Cellulomonadaceae; genus Cellulomonas; species Cellulomonas olei. The sequence continues at coordinate 177,517 of NZ_JBCLVN010000001.1, read as the reverse complement.
CCGGACTACCTCGCCGGACGCACCCTGCCGGGGACCGGCACATCCGGGTCCGGGGTCTGGGACATCCAGATCGACCAGACGTACACGCCCACCGGCCACGTCGCCACGCGCACCCGTGTCGACGCGGGCGGACGGACCCTGTCCGGTGCGTACACCTACGACCCGCTCGGGCGGCTGACCGGCGGCACCGAGACCGACCGGATCCCCGGTCCTGAAGCCACCGACGAGGCGGAGGCGTGGGACCTCGCGCAGGTCCCCGCGGTGCCGGCTCCGCGCGCGCCGGACACCCCCGCGGCCTCGGACGCCGGATCGGGCGAGACGGCTCCCGAGACGCCGGCCACGCAGCTGACGTACGCCTACGACGCGGCCGGCAACCGCACCGCCGCTAGGGCCACAGGCCCGGACGGGACCACCCGTACCCGGGCTGCGGTCTTCGACCAGGCGGACCGGCTCACCCGCACCACCGACACCACCACGCAGCAGGACGACGGCGCCGACGTCCTGTCCGGGCTGATGGCAGCCGCCCGGGGCGGGTCGGTGACCGAGTACCGGTACGACGAGGCGGGCAACCGCACCCGCGAGGCCACGACCCCGGCCGGCGGGGGCCTTCTCACCGCGGGAACGTTCGTGCGCGACTACGTCTACGGGCCGGACGGGCGCCTCGGACAGGTCACCGACCTGGACCGGACCGTCGCGTTCACCCGCGACGGCCTTGGGCGCACGGTGACCACGACGACGGCGACCGAGTTCGTGACGCACACCGCCACCGCGACGTGGGACGGGTTGACCCAGGTCGCCACCACCGACGACCAGTTCGGCACCACCACGTACGCGCGGGATGTGACCGGGGACCTCGCGGTCCAGTCGTCGGCCCGGACGGCGACGACGGGTGGCGTGGGGAACAACGACCCGACCGTCCTGCCCGGCGGGGTGACGTCCGGGGCGGTGTGGGAGCTGACGGACGCCCTCGGCTCCGTGATCGCCCAGGCGGTGGGGGACACGATCACCCAGGTCGCCTCCTACGACCCGTGGGGCGACGCCACTACCCGCACCGCGGGGTGGGACGCCGATCACGGGTACACCTCCCAGACCGCCGACCTCGGGCTCGGTGAGGTGTGGTTCTACGCGCGCACGTTCGACCCGACCACCGGGACGTTCACGACCCAGGACGCCTGGGAGGGACTCCTCACCGCCCCCGGCACCCTCAACGCCTACGCCTACGTCCTTGCCGACCCGCTGACCACAGTCGACGTGCTCGGGTACTGGCCGGACTGGCTGGACGACGTGAACTGGCGCGAGGTCGGGGGAGCCGTCGCAGGCGTGGCCGCGGGTATCGCGGTGGGCGTCGCTGTCGGCGCGTGCATCGCCGCGACCGCCGGGATCTGCGGTGGCGTGGTCGCGGGTGTCGCGGTCGCGGTTGCCGGCGGTGCTGCAGCCGGAGCAGCCGGGGCGGCAGCCAGCTACGCCGTCACCGGGAGCAACGGGCAGTACTCCTGGGGCGGCTTCGGCACGCAAGTCGGCCTCGGAGCCGCCGTCGGGGCAGCAACCGGCGGTCTCGGCTACGGGGTGACGTCGGGGCTGCGAGCGGTGGGTAACCGCATCGCCGCAGCACACCGGGCAGCGCAAGCTCAGCGTGCAGCCCAGGCCGCCGCGAGGCGCAATCCGAGCGGACGGTCGACCGTGGGTCGGTCGAGCCAGGTGACGTCTGGATCTCACGCCACCCAGGCGCCACCGAAGGCGTCGGGCGCCTCGGCTGCTACCTTCACGGATGATGCCATCGCTTACGCGATGACACCTCAGAGATACGGGCACATCTTCCGTGCTAAACACCTTCTGGGTCCCGTGTTGGCACGTGCGGGCTCCGAGCGAGCGCTCCTGCGTGCTGTGATCGGCACCGTTCGCCCGTCTCTACCCGCTCGAGGTCCGTTCGCGCGAATCGTGCGGGTCTACGGCTACCAACTCGAAGTGCGAGGCTCCGTGATGGAGGGACGGCTCCTAATCGGGAGCATCTTCCGGAAGGGGAAGTGATGGCTCCTCGATTGCTCTCTACGCAACGAGCCATCGCGTTGATTGAGCGCGCCCGTGAACTGCTCGGGTCCGAATCCATGTCCCCTTATTCGGGCATCTCCGAGGTGGTGCAGGAAGAAGTCTCAACCTTCGCTCGGCTCGGCCCCGACGACTCTTCTGTTCAGCGGCCTGTTCCGGCCGATAGCCAGCTTTTCTGTGGGCACGATGACTCTGGATTTCCGATGGGCGAGTTGATTTTCTGGGTCAAGGACACCGGAGAGGTCGGCGAAATCGAGCTGGTCTGGTACTCCAACGACCTGCCGGACGAATGGCCGTCTGCTGCTGATTTGTGGGTGTCGGCGAAGCGGCTGTGAGGAGGCGCCGCTTTTCGCGGTCTGGGTGCGGCGACGTCGGATGACGCCCGGTGTGGGGGCGATGGACCGGAGCATGGGCCCCGGCGTCGTCGCTGAACGGGACGAGGCCGAGGGGCGTCACCGCGGAGGCACCGGCCGTCAGGCCACGGGCCGCACGCGGTCGACCAGGCGGGTCCGAGCCGTGCCGTCGCCGAGCTCGTGCCGCGCGCCCGGGGTGGCGGCGTAGAAGAGCAGCGTCCCGGCGAGGAACAGCGGGTCGGCGTCGAGCACCGGGGCCGGCACGCCGAGCACCGCACCCGGGGGCGAGCCGAGCCCGCCGGGCGCGGGGGCGCTCAGGAACCGGCCGCGCCGCCGCCAGGTCGCCGAGCGGGCGCCCGGCCTCGCGATCAGGTGGAGTACCGGCCAGGAGCCGGTGTCGCCGAGCCGGACGTCCGCGAGGTCGTCCCAGGCGAGGTGCCCGTCACCGTCCCAGCCGTGCACGGTGACGCCGCGGGCGTCCAGGACGAGGCGGTGCGGACGGCGGCGCAGGCGCAGCAGGCTGTCGGGGAGCGGCAGCGCGAGCAGCACGGCGGCGCCGATCATCACCCCCGTGATCGGGGCGGGTTCGCCGAGCTGGAGCGAGGCCCCCGCGAGCAGCACGACGACGAGGCCGCCGATCGTCGCCGCGGGCACGGTGAGCAGGGTGGTGGACCACGTGAGCACGGTGGCGCGGCTGCCGTCGGGGAGCCTCTCGACCGTCACGCGCCGGCCGTCGAGAGGCGGTCGGCGCAGGTACATCCGGTGGAACCCGACCGCGCCGGCGCCGACCCACAGCAGTCCCGTCCCGGCGACGACCACGCAGGTCGCCGGAGACCAGGTGTCGGGCGAAGCCACCAGCAGGGCGACGGCGAGCAGGGCCAGGGCCGAGCCGAGAAGCGCGTTGCCGACGACGACCGCCCACAGCACCGGGCGAGACATGCCGCGACGAGGCCGGTCAGAAGAGGGCATCCCACACGTCCTTCACGCCGTCGCCGACCGCACCGGCTGCATCGCCGACGATGTCGGCGGCGTCGCCGACGGTGCCGGCGAGCTCGTCCCAGCCGTCGGCGATCGCGTCACCCACGTCGCCCAGTGAATCCACCCCGTTCTCCCACATCGAGTCGATAGCCCCCGAGGTGATGAGTCCGGCCGCGGTACCGACCACGGTACCGACCACGGCGCCTGCAACAGTTCCGACCACCGGGACGGGGATGAAGGAGCCGATGATCGCACCGGTGGCGGCGCCAGCGCCCGCGCCGGCGAGCAGCGAGACGCCGAAGCCGACGCCGTTGGACACCGCTGCCTGCGCGGGCGACTCGCCGTTCTGGATGTCGTCGTAGATGCCGTAGCCGGTCGCGGCGATGCCGAGCACCATGAGACCGCGACCGAGCGCCACTGGGGTACGGGCGGATCCGGCTGCGCGGGCAGCGTCGTCGGCGAGCGCCGCCTGGCCGCGCATCTGGTCGTAGAGGTCGTACCAGTGCGGTCTGGACGTGACGACGCGGCCGTCCGGGGCGAGCTCGTCGACGTGCCGGGCGAGCGCAGCGGCCTGGTCTGCATGCGCCTGGGCGGCCGCAGACGAAAACCGCGATACGGCAGAGATGGCGGCGACCTCGGCCCCGCTCGACAGCAGGTCGGTCGTCAGGCCGACGAGGTTCGCTGCGTTGTCACCCCAGATGGCGGTGGCGTCGGTGAGCGCCTCCGCCCAGCGGCGTCGGGCATCCTCGACGATGCCGACCGCCTCGTCCCAGGTCGCGATGCGCGCGGTGGCCTCGCGATGCCGAGCCATGGCCTGCTCGTGCTCCCGCGCCTGAGCCGGGCTCGACCCCGGGGGCAGGGCGGGCACGGCCTGGGCGGGTGAGGGGGCGTGCACCGTGGTGCCGACGACGGTCAGCCCGCCGCTGGTCGCCACTTCCAGGGCTCGCGCTGCCTCGCCCTTCGCCGCAGCGAGCTCGGCGGCGAGCCCGTCGAGAGTCCCAGCAGTGGAGGTCGAGATCTCGGCGAGACCGGACGTGCGGTCTGCGAGCGTGGCCATGCGACCGCGTGCTCCGTCGCCTGCGTCGCCGGTCCACGAGCTCTGTGCGCGCCTCGCCTGGCCGGTCGCGACCTCGCCGGCGCTGGTCGCCGTGCGCGCGAGCGCGTCGCGCAACCACGCCGATACTCCGAGGATCGTCGAGGTCTCGCCCTCGATCAGCGTCTCGAGCGTCGTCATCTGCCCGCTGCGCCGTCGAACATGCTGGACAGGTTCCGCGACACGGTGCGGTCGGTCTCGTCGTAGGCCCGCTCGCACTCGGCGACCTGGGTGCCGATCACATCCGCCTCGTAGGCAAGGAGCGCGACCGTCCCGGACACGGTGGCGAGGATGTCGCCCAGTAGCGGCGCGGCGTCGCCCGTCCCGGGCGACGAGGGCTGGCTCGCGCACGTGCCGTCGAGATCCTGACCTGCGGCGACCATGGCCTCGGCGATCGCCGTGAGCGCGCCGTGGTCGACGTCGATGCTCACGTGTCCGCGCCGATCCGCTGGTCCTCGGGGACGACCAGGTCGAGCAGAACCAGGTCGAACGGGCGTACGTCCCAGAGCTTCTGCAGCTCGACGGTCGGCAGGACGAACCAGGGTTGCTCAGCCCCGGCGCACCGGTGCAGCCGGTCGAGGGCCGAGTACACGAGCAGCGCGGTGCGGCCGTCACGCGTGGTGCGGTACACCACCTCAAGATCGCCTGGGTCCGTCACGGCTCGCACGCACGGGATGTACAGCACCGGTGGGTAGTCCGGTGGCAGCGACCGACTCATGGCCCCCTCCAGGGTCGACGTCAGCGTGACCGTACCCGATGGGTCCGTGCGGTGGTGCCCCACCTGACACGTTCGGATCTCATCCGCCGGGGGGCGCAGGAAGATGGGCGGCCGACTTCTGTGGAGGCTGCACCGTGGCGGTCGAAGAAGGCGCGGGGCGCCGTCACCCGGACACCACGTCCCCCGCCACCCCCGCGTCCTCCGCCGCGAGCGCCCCCAGCAGCCGCAGCCGCTCCGCGCTGGGGCTGCCCGCGTCGGCGTAGTAGACGACCAGGACCACGCCCTCGACCGGCAGCTTGTCGCGGTGCAGCGTCAGCTCGCCGACCACGGGGTGGTGCACGACCGTCGTGCCGCCGGTGAGCGGGCGCACGTCCTGGCGCGCCCACAGGGAGCGGAACCGGGCGCTCGCCAGCGAGAGCTCGCCGACGAGCTCGATGATGCGCGGGTCGTCGGCGTCGTCCCCGACGCTCTGGCGGAACGCGCCCAGGAACCCGGCGACGGCGGCGTCCCAGTCGGCGTGGAAGGCCCGCTCCTCGGGGTCGAGCAGCAGGGACCGGAGCCGGTTCTCGCCCGGTCGCAGCCGAGGCGAGAACGCGGCGGCGAGCGGGTTGGCGGCGAGGACGTCGAACGCGCGGCCCTCGACGAACGCCGGCACGTCGAACGCCGCGAGCAGGTGGTGCAGCCGCTCCGGCACCCGCTCGGGCGGCCGGCGGCGGGGACGGGAACGGGGCTGCGGCACGGCGAGGTCCCGCAGGTACGCGGCCTCGACGTCGTCGAGCCGCAGCACCCGGGCCAGCGCGTCGAGCACCTGGGCGGACGGGTTGCGGTCGCGGCCCTGCTCGAGCCGCAGGTAGTAGTCGGCGCTGATGCCGGCGAGCAGCGCGACCTCCTCGCGGCGCAGCCCGGCGACCCGCCGGTTCGCGCCGCCGGGGATGCCGGCCTGCTCGGGCGTGACGAGCGCGCGGCGGGCACGCAGGTACGCGCCGAGCCGCCGGGTGCCGTCGTCCGCGCTCACCGGACCACGGTAGGCGCGCGGCCCCGTCCGCGGGGTGGTCCCGTCACTCCCAGGAACCACGGGGCCGACCCGCGTCGGCGCCGCCGGGCCGAACCTGGAGGTCCCCGCACGGAAAGAAGGAACGACCATGGACCTCTCGCACCGCACCGCCCTGATCGTCGGCGGCACGTCCGGCATCGGGCTCGGCCTCGCCCACCGGCTGGCACGCCTGGGCAGCACCGTCGTCGTCGGGGGCCGCCGGCCCGAGCCCGTCGACGGCCTGGAGTCGGTGCAGGTCGACGTCACCGACCCCGCCTCGGTGCTGCGCGCCCGGGACGAGGTGCTCGCCGCCCACCCGGACCTGGACCTCGTGGTGACGATGTCCGGCGTGATGCTCGTCGAGGACCTGCTGGACCCCGCGCACATCGCCGCCGCCGAGTCGACGGTCGCCACCAACCTGCTCGGCACCATCCGCGTGCTCGACGCGTTCACGCCGCACCTCGTCGCCCGGGGCGCCGGGGCGTTCGTCACGGTGACCTCCGGCATCGCGTTCCTGCCGTTCCCGGCGATGCCGACCTACGCGGCGTCGAAGGCCGGCGTCCACGCCTACACCGAGGCGCTGCGCGTGCAGCTCGCCGGCACGGGGGTCGAGGTCACCGAGCTGGTGCCGCCCGCCGTCGCGACCGCCGGGCAGGAGACCGTGAACCCCGCGGCGCTGCCGCTCGACGCGTTCCTCGACGAGGTGCTGGACCTGCTCGGGCGGACGCCGACGCCCGACGAGGTCCTGGTGCAGGGCGTGCGGATGCACCGCTGGGCGGAGCGCGACGGCACCTACGCCGAGCTGGTGGCGCGGCGGTCGCAGGCGCTCGCGACGATGCTCGGGCGCTGACGGACCGAGGCCCCCCGCCGGGTGTCCGGCAGGGGGCCCCGGCGCAGGCGGTCGCGCGACGTCAGAGCGCGGAGCCCTCGAACGACTGCGTCACCATCTCGGACGGGTGCTGCGCCACGCACTGCAGCGCGTCGTCGCCCTGGTCCCAGCTCTGCTCGGTCGGGTACAGGAACGTCACCTCGAGCACCGAGCTCTCGTACGCCGCACCGACGAACGGCTCGAACTCCGCGAGGCAGAACTCCTGGGCCATCGCGTCCAGCTCGGTCTGCTCCGGCAGCTCGGTGAGCGTCTGCTCGGCGTAGATCTGGCCGTCGTGCGGCTGGTCGCACGGCAGCGCCTGGAGGGACTCGACCATCGTCTCGCCCGCGGACGGCATGACGAGGCAGTCCTTCACCTCGAGCGAGAAGACGCTGGCCTCGGCGGACTCGGTGATCTCACCGGACGCGGAGTCGCGCTTGGCGTCGTCGGCGCCGCCCAGCACGCCGCAGGCGGAGACGGACAGGACGAGCGCTGCGGCGCCCGCGAGGACGGCGGCGGGGCGGGACAGGTGGTGCACAGGGAACGTCATGGCGACATCCCAGCAGGTCACAGCCGGTTCTGCTCGCCGGGTCACACCGCGGACGCCCGGTTCGCCCGATCGGACGCCCCGCCCCGCGCCGGGTCGCCGCCCCAGGTGCTACCACCCCCGGGCCCGGACCTCACCCGCCCGCCCGGCTACCGAACCCCGCTGCGGAGCCGATGAACACCCGGCGGGACCCCACCGGGAGGTCCACAGGGGGAGGGATCCAGGATGGGCGCACGACGCACGGCGGCGGCCGCCGCCGTCACCGCGGTGCTGGTGGGGGTGACGGTCGCCCCGGCGCTCGCCGCTCCGGCCGGGAGCACCACGTCGGTGACCATGTGCCACCGGACGCGTTCGGTCACCAACCCCTACCGGCTCATCACGGTGTCGCAGTCCGCCGTCACGGGCAACAACGGCGCCGGCTCCGGCAACGCCAGCGGGCACGGCGGGCACAGCGGGCCCGTGTTCGACGCCACGCCCGGCTACTACACGACGCACGCCAAGAGCTGGGGCGACATCATCCCGCCCTTCGGCAACTACAAGGGCCTCAACACCACGGGCCCTCTCCCCGCGTCCCCGACCTGCCGGGGGATGGCCGCGCAGGAGTTCTACGACGTCCAGCGCGAGGCCGGCGTGCCGCGCGACGAGATCATCGCCGACCTCCAGGAGCAGGGCGCCGCGGGTGATCCCACGACGACGGAGCTCGCCGCGTTCGTGTACACCGGCACCGACTCGACGCTGACCGCGGAGGACCAGGCGGCGACCGGCACGACCCCGCCGAGCACGGATCCCCCGACGGATCCCGACCCGTCGACCGACCCGTCGACCGACCCGGACCCGAGCACGGATCCGGACCCGAGCACGGACCCGGACCCGAGCACGGACCCGGACCCGAGCACTGACCCGGACCCGAGCACGGACCCGGACCCGTCGACCGACCCCGACCCGTCCACGGATCCGGACCCGAGCACCGATCCGGACCCGAGCACGGATCCGGACCCGAGCACGGATCCGGACCCGAGCACTGACCCGGACCCGTCGACCGACCCCGACCCGTCCACGGATCCCGACCCGGGGTCCGGCGGCGGGGAGCCGACCCCGAGCACCCCGCAACCGTCACCGTCGCCCACACCCACGCCCACGCCGACCCCGAAGCCGACCCCGTCGGTCCCCGCGCCGTCGGCCCCGGTGACGGGTGACCAGCGGATCACGGGCACCGTGTGGCTGGACCGTGACCGCGACGGGGCGCAGAGCCTCCCGGCCGAGCCGGGCCTCGCGGCGGTCGCCGTGGAGCTGTACCGCGTCGAGCTCGCGGGCGGCGGTGGCGCGGGCCGCGTCACGTCCGCCGCGGCCCCGGCGGTCGCCGGCACCCTGGTGGCGCGGGTGACGACGTCGGCGTCGGGGGAGTTCGCGTTCTCGTCCGTCGCGCCGGGCTCGTACTCGGTGCGCGTCCTGTACCCGGAGTCGCTGGCGGTGACGTGGGACTCGGAGGGCGCGGCCGACGCGTCGGCACTCGTCCTCGTTCCGGAGCGCGGTGAGGCGCAGGCGCAGGTCGGGCTGGCCGGCGACGCCCGCGCGGACCTGCGCGTGACGACGCCGGCGGGCACGCCCGTCGACGGCACGGTGCTGCTCTGGTGGGCCGGCCCGGACGGCGTCTTCGGCACCGACGACGACCTGCAGGTCCCGGTGACGGCGGTCGGCGGCCGGGTGCTGGCCGACGGCCTGCCGCCGGGGGAGTACCGCGTGCTGTCGCAGGACGGCGCGGTGGTCTCCGGGACGGTCGCGCTGTCGGCGGCCGGTGGCGCGGCGGCCGTGACGCTCGGCGCGGCGCCCGCGGCCGGGCCCTCGCTCGCGGAGACCGGCGCCGTGCTCGGGACCACGCTCCTGGCGGCGTCGTACCTGGTCGTCGGTGGGCTCGTGCTCACGGTCGTCGCACGTCGCCGGGGCCGCCGGGCCTGACCGGTCCGCGCAAGGCCTGGCAGGATCGGGCCGTGCCTGCCGACCGTCCGCACGTCCTGGTCGTCGACGACGACCCGGGCATCCGGGAGCTGCTCACCGCGGGGCTCGCGTTCTGCGGGTTCGCGGTGACGGCCGTCGGCACGGTCGCGTCGGCGCTGACGGCGCTGCGGGAGCAGCGGCCGGACGTCGTGGTGCTCGACGTGATGCTGCCCGACGCGGACGGCGTCGACATGCTGCGGGTGGTGCGGCGGTCGGGGGACCGGACGCCGGTGGTGCTGCTCAGCGCGCGCGACGCCGTGGCCGACCGGGTCGCGGGGCTGGCGGTGGGCGGCGACGACTACGTGACCAAGCCGTTCGACCTCAGCGAGGTGGTGGCCCGCCTGGAGGCGGTGCTGCGGCGCACGCGGGACGGCGGCGCGGTCGGTGCGGGGCCGGAGGGGGCGTCGGCGGCGGACGAGGTGCTGGCCTACCGCGACCTGCGCGTCGACACCGCGCGGATGCTGGCGCACCGCGGCGGGCGGGACCTGGAGCTGTCCCCGGCCGAGTTCCGCCTGCTCGCCGCGCTGGCCGCGAGCCCGGAGCGCGTGCTGTCGAAGGCGCAGCTGCTCGACCGCGTGTGGGCGTACGACTTCGGCGGCGACACCTCCGTGGTCGAGAAGCTGGTGTCCCGCCTGCGGCGCAAGGTGGACCCGCCGGACGAGGAGCCGCTGGTGCGGACCGTGCGGGGGTTCGGGTACGCGCTGCGCGCCGGGGGCGGCGGCTGATGGCGCAGGCCCCCGCGCGCCGCCCGCGTCCGCCCCGGTCGATCCGCGGCCGGGTCGTCGCCGGCGTCGCGGGCGCCGTGGTCCTCGCGCTGCTCGTCGCCGGGCTGTTCAGCGTCGTCGCGCTGCGCGCCTCGCTGCTCGCGCGGACCGACGACCGGCTGCGCGACGGCGCGGGGACGGTCCGGCAGGCGCTCGGGGCCGCCGGTGACGACGGCCTGCTCGTCCGCGACGCCCGGGTCCGGGTGCTGCTCGAGGCGTCCACGGCGGACCTCGCGGTGCACCTCGTCGCCGGGGACCGCGTCGTGGAGACCGTCGCGGCGTCCGGCGCGGTGCCCGCCCCGGTCGACGTCGCCGACGCCGACGCCCTGCGCGACGGGCCCGGGTGGCTGCCCGGCGACCGCCCGCTGCGGGCGCTCACCGTGGAGACGCCCGGCCTGACGGTGGCGGACGGGGACGCCGAGACCGCCGTGGACGAGGTCGTGCTCGTCGCCGACGTGTCGGAGGACCGGCGGACGGTCGCGAGCCTCGCGCGGATCGAGGTGGCCGCGGGCGCGGGGGCCACGGTGGTCGGTGTCGTGCTGGCCTGGTGGGCGGCGGGTGCCGGCCTGCGCCCGCTGCGGCGGATGGCGGCCTCCGCGGAGCGCATCGCGGCCGGCGACCGGTCGGTGCGGATCCACGACCCCGCCGCGCAGCCCACCGAGACGCGGCTGCTGGCGACGGCGCTCGACGAGGCCCTCGACCAGCGGGCGGTCGCCGAGCAGCGGGTGCGGGACTTCGTGGCCGACGCCGCGCACGAGCTGCGGACCCCCCTGACGAGCGTGCACGGCTGGGCGGACCTGTACCTGCAGGGGGCGCTCGACGAGGACGGGCTGGACCGGGCGATGGAGCGCATCGGGCGCGAGACCACGCGGATGCGGCACCTCGTCGAGGAGCTGGCGCTCCTCGCGCGGCTCGACGCGGACGTGCCGCTGCGCGCCGAGGCGGTCGACCTCCGGGGCGTCGTGGCGGACGTCGTGGCGGACCTGGGCGTCCTCGCCCCGGGACGCCCGGTCGTGTGGCGGCCGCCCGCGGAGCCGGTGGTCGTCTCGGGCGACCGGGACCGCCTGGTGCAGGTGGTGCAGAACCTCGTCGGCAACGTCCTGCGGCACACCCCGGCGTCGGTGCGCCTCACCGTGACGCTCGACGGGTCCGCAGCCGACGGCCGCGCCCGCCTGGTCGTCCACGACGACGGACCGGGCGTGCCGCCCGAGCTCGTGCCCCGGGCGTTCGACCGGTTCGTGCGGTCGCGCGCGGTGCCCGCGACCGGGCCGCAGGGAGCGGCGGGCGGCCCCCGACGGGAGGGCTCCGGGCTCGGCCTGGCGATCGTGGACGCCCTCGTCCGGGCGCACGGCGGGACCGTCACGCTGCGGTCCGGCGCGGATGAGGGGACGACCGTGACGGTGGAGCTGCCGCTGCTGCCCTGACCGGCTCCCAGGGACCCGGGGGCGGGACGTCAGCCTCCGGTCAGGTCCGCGGGAGCCGTCGTGCAGCCTGCCCTGGTCTGCTGCGCGACGTGCCCCGACACCCCCGCCCCGCCCGCACCCCCGCCCGGCAGCCCCGGCCCCCGGCGCCGCGCCCGGGCCTGCGCCGGCCCCGGCGGCGGACCGTCGTCCTGGGCGCCGTCGTCGCCGGGCTGCTCGTCGTCCTCGTCGGGGCCGACCTCGCCACCCGGTGGTGGGCGGAGGGCCGCGCCGCCGACCGGCTCGGCACCGAGCTCGCCGACCGCGGCCTCCGGGACGTCGGCGTGCACCTCGACGGCGTCCTGGTGCTGCCCCAGCTGCTGGGCGGTGACCTCGACGGGGTCGTCGTCTCGGCGGTCGTGCCGTTCGAGGCGCTGGACGCGTCCGGGCTGTCGCAGGGCTCCGACGGGTCCGGCACCGAGGGGCAGGGCGACGGGGAGGACGGCGGACGCACCCCGCCCGCGGGCGGCTCCGGCGCCGCCGGGTCGCTGGACGGGCTGAGCTGGTCCGGCGAGGACGGGCTGCTGGTCGCCCGCGGCGAGCTGACGCGCCGGTCCCTCTCGCTGCCTGTCGCGGTGGCCTCCGAGGTCGCCGCCGCCGACGGGGACCTCGTCCTCACGCCGCGCACGGTGACGGTCTCGGGCGTCACGCTCCCGGTGGACCGGGCCGCCGGCCTGCTCCCCGGCGGTCTGGCGGACCTGCTCGCGCCCCGGCGCGTCGACGTCGGCGCGCTGGTCCCGGAGCGGTTCGACGGCGCCGAGCTGCGCTCCGCCTCGGTGACCGAGCAGGGGGTGGCGGTGTCCGTCGCCGTCCCCGGCGACGTGCTGCCGGGTCCGGGTGCGGCGGCGTCCGCCCCGTAGCCCCGTCCGCCCCTCGTCCTCCCCCCGTCGTCGTCCGCCGCCCGCAGACCGGACGCGCCGCCCCGCCCGACCTGCCCGTCCCGCCCGACCCGGTCCGCCCGTCCCTGCTCCTGAGAGGTCCTCCCGTGCCCCGTCCTGTGATCGCCCTCGCCCGGTTCAGCGCCCGCCACCGGCGCCTCGTCCTGGCCGGCTGGGTGCTGCTGGCCGTCGCCCTGCTCGCGGGGAGCCGCGCCCTGGGCTCGGCGCTGGACGACGACCTGTCCGTCCCCGGCAGCGACAGCGCCGCGGCGGCCGAGGTCCTCGGCACCGTCGGAGGCTCCGACGGCGCAGCGGACGAGGTGGCGACGTCCAGCGTGCTCGTGGCGTCCGACGGCCCGGTCGCCGACCGTGCCGCGGACGTCGCCGCCCTGGCCGCGTCCCTCGCCGCGGTGGACGGCGTCACCGGGGTGACCGACCCCCTGGCCGACGCCGCGCCCGGCGACCGGCCGGCCGGCGTCAGCCCCGACGGCAGGGCCGTCACGCTGCGGGTCGCCGCGCAGGACGACGTCGACGCCCCCGCCCTGCGCGCGGCGGTCTCCGAGGCGCGGGACGACGGCCTGGACGTCGGCGTCGGCCAGCCGCTGGTCCGCGACCTGGAGCCCGCGGCCGACTCCCGCGTCAGCGAGGTCGTCGGGCTGGCCGCCGCCGTGCTGGTGCTGCTCGTGGCGCTCGGCTCGGCGGTCGCGATGACGGTCCCGATCGCGACCGCGCTGGTCGGCGTGGTGGGCGGCCTGTCGGCGCTGCAGCTGCTCGGGCACGCGGTCACCATCCCGACGGTGGTCCCGACGCTGGCGACGATGATCGGCCTGGGCGTCGGCATCGACTACGCGCTGTTCCAGGTGGCCCGCCACACCGAGAGCCTGCGGGCGACCCCCGACCGGGTGGAGGCTGCGGCGGTCACCGCCGCGACGTCGGGCTCGGCGGTCGCGTTCGCGGGCGTCACGGTCGCGGTGGCGATCTCCGCGCTCGCGGTGACGGGGGTCGACTTCGTCTCGTGGCTGGGGTTCGGCACGGCGGTCGTCGTGCTGGTGGTGCTGCTCGCGGCGCTCACGTTCACGCCGGCGCTGCTCGCGACGCTCGCGCCCCGGCTCGCGCGCCCGCGGCGCCGGTGGGGCCGGGGCCGCGCGGCGGCGTCCGACCAGGCGGCGGCGTCCGACCAGGCGGCGGCGTCCGACCAGGCGGCGGCGTCCGACCAGGCGGCGGCGTCCGACCCCGCGGCGGCGCTCGACGCCACCCGCTGGGCCGGCTTCGCGCGGCTCGTGACCCGCCGGCCGTGGGTGTCCGTCGCGGTCAGCTCGCTCGTCCTGGGGGCGATGGCCCTGCCGGCCGCCTCGATGACGCTCGGCCAGGGCAGCGACGGGGACCGGCCGCTCGGCACGGAGCGACGGACGGCCTACGACCTGACGGCCGAGCACCTCGGGGCCGGCGCGAACGCGACGCTCGTCGTCGCGGCGACGCTCGACCCGGCGGCGTCCGGTCCCGACGACCCCCGCGCGGCCGGCCTCCGCGCGGACGTGGCGGCGGTCGAGGGCGTGGCCGCGGTGGCGGCGCCGCAGCTCGCCGCCGACGGCTCCGCCCTCACGCTGCGCGTCACGCCGACCACCGACCCGGCGGACCCGGCCACGGCCGACCTCGTGGGGCGGCTGCGGGCGCTCGACCCGGCCGGCGCCGAGGTCCACGTCGGCGGGCAGACGGCGGCGCGGCTCGACCTGTCCGACCGGATCGCCGAGCGCCTGCCGTGGCTCGTGCTCGCGACGGTCGCCGTGGCGGCGCTGCTGCTGGTCCTCGCGTTCCGGTCGATCGCGGTGCCGCTGAAGGCCGCCGCGATGGACCTGGTGTCGGTGGCCGCGGCGTACGGGGTGGTGACCGCGGTGTTCGAGTGGGGCTGGGGCGTCGGGCTGCTCGGCCTGGACGGCCCGGTGTCGGTGGACGCCTACGTGCCGATGATGCTGTTCGCCGTGCTCTTCGGCCTGTCGATGGACTACGAGGTGTTCCTGCTGTCCTCGGTGCGCGAGCACTGGCGGGCGACGGGTGACGCCACCCTGGCGGTGCGCCGGGGCGTCGCCTCCACGGGGCGCGTGATCACGGCCGCGGCGGCCATCATGCTCGCGGTGTTCGGGTCGTTCGTGCGGGTGGACGACCCCACCATCAAGGTGTTCGGCGTCGGGCTCGCGGTCGCGGTGCTCGTCGACGCCACGCTGGTGCGCTGCGTGCTCGGCCCCGCGGTCATGGCGCTCATGGGCCGCTGGAGCTGGTGGCTGCCCCCGCGCCTCGACCGGGTGCTCCCGCGGGTCGAGGTGTGACGACGGGCGCTCAGGCCAGCAGCTCGCGCACCTCCGCCGCGGTGACGGCCGCCGAGAACAGGTCCCCGTCGTCGACCACGGCGTCGACGAGCGCGGCCTTGCGCCGCTGCAGCGCCACGACCTTCTCCTCGATCGTGCCCGCCGCGAGCAGCCGGTAGACCATCACCGTGCGGTGCTGACCGATGCGGTGCGCGCGGTCGACGGCCTGCTGCTCGACGGCCGGGTTCCACCAGGGGTCCAGCAGGAACACGTAGTCGGCCTCGGTGAGGTTCAGGCCCGTGCCGCCGGCCCGCAGGCTGAGCAGGAACACCGGGGCGTCGCCGCGGCGGAACCCGTCCACGACCTCCTCGCGGCGGGTCGTCGAGCCGTCGAGGTACGCGTGCTCGACGCCGGCGGCGGTCAGCCGCTCCGCGACGAGCCCCAGGTAGGACGTGAACTGGCTGAACACGAGCGCCCGGTGGCCCTCGGCGACGACGTCGGCGATCTGCTCCACCAGCGCCTCGGTCTTCGCCGACGGCACGCCGGCCAGGGCCGGGTCGATGAGGGAGGCGTCGAGCGCGAGCATCCGCAGCAGCGTGAGCGAGCGGTAGACGATGAACCGCTGCCGGTCCAGGTCGTCGACGAGCCCGAGGACCTTCTGCCGCTCGAGCTGGAGGTACCGGTCGTACACCGCGCGGTGCTCCGGGGAGAGCTCGACGGCGAGCGTCTGCTCCTGCCGGTCGGGCAGGTCCGCGGCGACCAGGTCCTTGGTGCGGCGCAGCAGGAACGGCCGGACGCGCCGCCGCAGCCGGTCGAGCCGCAGGGACCGCAGGCGCTCGGCGCTCGCGGGCAGGTCACCCGCGCCGGGCCCGGCGCTGATGCCCGCGTGCACGCCCTCGATGGGACGCACGTAGTGGTCGGCGAACCGGCGCGCGGACGGCAGCAGGCCCGGCGTCGTGAGGGCGAGCAGCGCGTGCAGCTCGGTCAGCGAGTTCTCGACGGGCGTCCCGGTGACCGCCAGCGTGAACGGGACGCCGAGGTCGCGGACGGCCCGGTGCCCCCGCGACGCGGCGTTCTTCACCTGCTGCGCCTCGTCCAGGACGACCCCGGCCCAGCCGTCGCCGGCGGCGACGCGGGCGTACGCGTCCGCGTCCAGCCGCAGCAGCGCGTAGCTGGTGACGACGACGTCCGCCCCGCGGGCGACCTGAGCGAGGGGCGTCGGCGCGGTCGCCTCGGTGCCCGCCACCCGGCGGACCGTCAGGCCCGGGGTGAAGCGGGTCGCCTCGGCGACCCAGTTCGGGACGACGGAGGTCGGCGCGACCACGAGGAACGGCCGGCGCGGCTCCGCCGGCGCGCGCTGCTCGACGGCGTGCTGCACGAGCGCGAGCGTCTGCACCGTCTTGCCGAGGCCCATGTCGTCCGCCAGCACGCCCCCGACCCGGTGCCGCCACAGGAACGCGAGCCACCGGAACCCCTCGGCCTGGTACGGGCGCAGCTCCGCCCGCAGGCCGGCGGGCAGCGGCACCGTCCCGCCGGCCGGGTCCTGCGCGTCGGCCAGGAGCGCCTGCCACGCGGGGGCGGCCTCGGCCTCGTCCGCCAGCTCGGCCAGGTCCTGCCACAGGGCCGTCTGGTGCCGGCTGATCCGCAGGCCCGTCTCCCACTCGGTGAGGTCGCGGGCCTCCGCGATGAGCTCGACCAGGGGCTGGAGCGCGGGGTGGTCCAGGGACAGGTAGGTGTGGTCGACCAGCAGGAGCTTGCGCCGGCCCTTCGCGAGGGCCGTGAACAGCGGCACGAACGGCACCGTCCGGCCCTCCAGGGTCACGGTCACGCCGAGGTCGAACCAGTCGTTCTGCTCGGTGGGCTGCGCGGTCACGGTGAGCACGGGCGTGCCCCGCAGCTCGCGGTACGCCGGGGCGTCGCCGACCGTGTCCACCCGCACGCCCGGCAGGCCCGCGAGGCGCGGCAGCACGGTCGTGGCGGCCTCCGCGGCCTCCACGTCGCGCAGGGTCAGCCGCCGCGGCAGCACGCCGCCCGGTGTGGCGTCCCCGGCCGCGTCGTCCGGCCACCACCCCGCGGGCAGCGCAGCACCGAGCAGCGCCCGCGGGTCCGGCGCGGGCGCCGCGGCGCGGCCGGCGTCCCAGCGCCAGGCCAGGTCGAGCACGTGGCCGGGGGAGTGCGTCGCGGTCAGGACGAGCGTCGGGGGTGCGGGCGGCGGGAGGTCCACGGTCCCGTCGGCGCTCGTGACCTCCATCCCGGCCCGCAGCGCCGGCAGGTGCTCCGCGAGGAACGCGGGCGCGTCGGCGTCGGGCACCACGACGCCGGCCCCCAGCGCGTTGCCCACCGTGCGGCCGCCGGCCGCCCCGAGCAGCGCGAGGTGCTGCGGCGTCAGCGGTTCCGCGACCGGCGCGAGCACGACGTCGCGGGGCCGCGCCGGGTCGGCCACCCACACGCCGTGCGTCCCGACCGGGTGCGCGTGGCGGACGGGCACCGCCGCGTCGTCGACGGTGACCCGGGCGCCGAGCCGGATGCCGCCGTCGACCCGGGTGGCGTCGATGCCCACCGCGGCTGCTGCGGCGACGCGGACCTCCGCCCGCGCGGACGCCCCGACGAGGGGCAGCCCGAGGCCGTCCGCCTGGGCCAGCAGCTCCCACAGCACGGGGTTGACGAAGTCGTCGAGGAACAGCCAGCCCGGGTCGTCCCCGGGCCGGGGAGGCCGGCCCGCCCGGTGCAGCGCCCCGAGCTGGCACAGCCAGCGGTGCTGGGCGTCGTCCAGGTCGAGCCGCTCCTGCAGGTGCGGCAGGTTCGACCACGTGAGGCCGGCGCGTGCCCAGCCGCGCGCCGTGCGGACCACCGGGCGTGCGCCGAGGCGCAGCTCGCCGCTGCCGGGGGCGCCGTCCGCCGGCGTCCGGCGCCCGGCGGCGCGCGAGGTCGGGCCGTTCCAGCGGTCCCGCGTCCGGGGCGTCAGCTCGCGGACCTCCAGCTGGAGCGCGGCCCGGCCGGAGCGCGCCGCGTCCTCGGTGCCTCCCCACGCCAGCAGCCCGTCGAGCACGGCGTGCCACGGCTCGGGTGGGACGGGGGGCTCGGGCACCGGGCGATCGTGCCACAGGCCCCCGACAACCTCCGGGGCCGTCAGAGGGCGGGCGGCGGTCAGCCCCGCAGCGGGCCCGTGGCCTGCTCGACCGCCTCGCGGGCCCCGTCCGCCTCGCGCGTCGCGGCGAGCACGGCGTCGACGTCGGTGCGGTCGACCGGCGCCGCCAGGACGGCCTCCGCCCCGGCCAGCGCCTCGCCGAGCACCGCGCGCTGCTCGGGCGTCCCGCGTCCCTCCGCCAGCGCGGAGGCCGCGGGTCCCGTCGCGCTCCGCAGCGCGTCCCGGGCGGACGCGAGCGCCGAGGTCGCCCGGGTCAGCTCCCACGCGGCCGAGGACTCGGCCGCGTCCGCGGACGCCGCGCGGACCTCGGCGGCGCTGCGTCCTGCCGCCCGGGCGTGCTCCCGCGCGGCGGCGGCGCGCTCCGGGCGGGACCCGGTCGCGTCCGGAGCGGGCCCCAGGGCGGCCGCCTCCTCGAGCGCCTCGGCGAGCGCGTCGCGCGTCGCGTCGGACTCGACCCGGCCGGCCGTGCTGAGCAGCACCTGCTCCCCGGCGGAGGCCGCGTCGTCCAGGTCCGCGACCGCCGCCGCGAGCTCCTGCTGCGCCGCGGCGAGCACCCGCTCCTCCCGGGCGACCTGCTGCTGGTGGCGCAGCAGCCACGCGCCGCCGCCGATGGCGAGCGCGAGGACGAGCAGCGCGACGAGCGCGGTCGCGCGGCGGCCGCGCTCGCCGGTCACCGGCGACGCGGGCGGCGTCGACGGCATCGGCGGCGCCGGTGTCGCGGCGGCCGGGTCGGGGGCGGGCGTCGTGGGGGGCATGCGGGTCCTGCGGGTCGGGTCGGGAGGGCACCATCCTCCCCCCTCGGGCCCGGTGGTCGCGCAGGACCCCGCCGACACGCGCCCGAGGACTTCCTGGGAGCGGGCTGAGGATGACAGGATGGGCCTCATGACCAGCACGGACGTCCTCCAGCACCGGTGGTCCGCGTGCTGAGCGGGTCGACCGACGCGCTGGTGGAGATCGTGCTCCGGCTCGCCTCCGCCCTCGTCGAGCGCGTGGTCGCCGGCGGCGGAGCGGTGACGGAGCTCGCCGCGCAGTGGTCGTGGACCGTCGTCGGCCCGGCGCTCGGCCTGGTCGCCGTCGCGCTCGTGCTGGGCGCGTGGACGGCGTTCTGGGACGACTGACGTCGGACCCCGCACCTAGCCTGGGCGCATGCCCGAGGGTCACACCGTCCACCGCATCGCCCGCCAGTTCGCCCGGGACCTCGTCGGCCACCGACCGGCGGTGTCGTCCCCGCAGGGACGGTTCGCCGCCGGCGCCGCGCTGCTCGACGGCCGGGAGCTGCTGACCTCGGCGGCCGTCGGCAAGCAGCTGTTCCTCGGCTTCGAGGGCGGGCACGTGCTGCGGGTGCACCTGGGGCTGTACGGCGCCTGGGACTTCGCCGGCGTCGTCTCGCCCCTGGAGGACGGCGTCGCCGCGGTCGCCAGCCTCGGCGCCCCCCGGGTCCGGCGCCGGCTGCGGATGGGCGAGGGGGAGCGGGAGGGCGACGTCGGGGCCGAGGTCGAGGAGTTCCCGCCGGCACCGGTCGGGCAGGTTCGCGTCCGGATCGCCACGGAGGCGACGGTGGCCGACCTGCGCGGCCCGACGGCGTGCGAGGTGCTCGACCCGGCCGCGACCGCCGCCGCGATCGACCGGCTCGGGCCTGACCCGGCGGTCGAGGACGACGTCCGCGCCCGGGTCACCGGGACGCCGTCGGAGGCGGCCGGACCCGGGGCGGGCGACGTCGTGGTGCAGCGCCTCACCGCGCGCCGCACGCCCGTCGGTCAGCTCCTCATGGACCAGGCCGTCGTCGCCGGCATCGGCAACATCTACCGTGCGGAGCTGCTGTACCGCGCTCGGCTCGACCCGCACACCCCGGGGACGCGGGTGCCGCGCGAGACCGCCCGGGCGCTGTGGGACGACTGGGCGCTGCTGCTGGCGGACGGCATCCGCACCGGCGTCATGCTCACCCGCGAGGACCTCGACGAGGCGGGCCGGGCCGTGGCGCTGGCGGACCCCGCCGAGCGGCACTGGGTCTACGGCCGGGCGGGGGAGCCGTGCCGGACGTGCGGCACGCCGGTCGCCGTCGAGGAGATGGCCGGCCGGCGGCTGTACTGGTGCCCCACCTGCCAGCGCTGACCGCCGGGCCGGCCGGGCGGCGGCGGGCTCAGGCCGGGCGCCGGACCATCGGCACGTGCGGGATCCCGTCCTCGTCGTAGCCGTCGCCCGCCCGCTCGAACCCGAAGCGGGCGTACCAGCCCTCGAGGTGCGCCTGCGCGTGCAGGTCGATCGCCGCGTCCGGTCCGCACAGGCCCACGGCGTGCTCGAGGAGGGCCGCCGCCACCCCGCGACCGCGCGCGGCCGGCGCCGTGACGACCCGGCCGATCGCGGGGGAGGCGCTGCCGGCCCGCAGCACCCGCAGGCAGCCCAGCACGTCGCCGCCGTCGTGCGCCCAGACCTGCAGGGTGTCCGGCAGCAGGTCACGGCCGTCCAGGTCCGGGTACGGGCACGCCTGCTCGACCACGAACACGTCGACGCGCAGCCGCAGCAGCGGGTACAGCTCGGCGGCGGTGATGTCGGCGGCGGTGCGGGTCTCGACCACGAGGCCGCCGGCGCGGGTGGTGCGGGCGGGCACGGCGACGTCGGGCTCCAGGGGCTGGTCGGGCACCGCGCCAGCCTAGGCGGCGGGACCCGCGCCCGCGGTCAGCCGGCCTCGTCCTCCGCGTCGATCACCAGCATCGGGTCGGGCTGCCGCTCGCCGACGGGCACCTCCGCGTCGAGCACGTTGCCCCGCGTGGCCAGCGGGCACGCCCACGCGGGGTCGTACGCGCACGACGGGTTGTAGGCGAAGTTCAGGTCGACCACCAGGCCGCCGTCCGCCGCGCGCCCCAGGTCGGCGCCCTTGACGGTGTCCAGCACGTACCGGCCGCCGCCGTAGCTCCCGCGGCCCGACGTGCGGTCCTTCACGGGGACGAAGATGCCGCCGCCGTACGTGCGCAGCGCCCACACCGACAGCCCGCCGAGCCCCTCGAGCTCGACCCGCCCGACGCGGTCGAACGGCACGACGCCGTCGGTCCCGGTCGCGACCTCGAGCCGCTGGGCCGACGTCGCGCGCACCCGGACCTCGAACCGGTAGGCCGGGTCGTACGGCGCGACGTCCAGGCCGCGGAACACCGCCTTGGCGGCCGGGCGCAGGGGCGACGCGGCGTGCTCGGCGAACAGCTCGTCGCGGCGCGCCACCCACTCGGCGTGCGCGGCGGCCGGGTCGTCCGCGGCGATCCGGCGGACGTCCGCGTAGGTCTGCGCGGTGCGCCGCCGCCAGTCGGCGACCGCCAGCGCGTCGAGGGCGAGACCGAGCTGCGTCACCATGTCCTCACCGTCTCACGCGCCGGCGGGCAGCGGCATCCGTACGTCGCAGGGCACGCACCCGGGACGACGTGAAAGGCTCGGCGGCATGGACCTGAGGATCTTCACCGAACCGCAGCAGGGCGCCTCCTACGACGACATCCTCGCCGTCGCGCGCGCCACCGAGGAGCTGGGCTTCGACGCCTTCTTCCGCTCCGACCACTACCTGAGCATGGGCGGCGACGGGCTGCCCGGCCCCACGGACGCCTGGACCACGCTCGCCGGCCTGGCGCGCGAGACCAGCCGCATCCGGCTCGGCACGCTCGTGACCTCCGCGACGTTCCGGCACCCGGGCGTGCTGGCGATCCAGGTGGCGCAGGTCGACCAGATGTCGGGCGGCCGCGTGGAGCTCGGCCTGGGCGCCGGGTGGTTCGCGCAGGAGCACGCCGCGTACGGCATCCCGTTCCCGGCCAGGCGCTTCGGCCCGTTCACCGAGCAGCTCGAGGTCGTGACCGGCCTGTGGGGGACGCCCGTGGGGGAGCGGTTCTCCTACGCCGGCGAGCACTACACGCTGACGGACAGCCCGGCGCTGCCGAAGCCGGTCCAGCGCTCGCCCCTCGACCCGTCGCGCGCGGGCGTGCCGGTGATCGTCGGCGGCCTGGGCCCGAAGCGGACGCCGGCGCTCGCGGCCCGGTTCGCGAGCGAGTTCAACCTGTCGTTCCCGCCGCTGGACCAGGTCGGCGAGAGGCTCGAGACCGTGCGCGAGGCCTGCCGGGCGATCGGCCGCGACCCGCAGTCGCTCACGATGTCGGCCGCGCTCGTGGTGGCGGTCGGCCGGGACGACGCGGAGGTGGACCGCCGGGCCGCCGCGATCGGGCGCGACCCGAAGGAGCTCCGCGAGGTCGGCGTCGCCGGCACGCCCACCGCGGTCGTCGACCGGCTCGGCGCGCTCGCGGACCTGGGCGTGAGCCGGGTCTACCTCCAGGTGCTCGACCTGCACGACCTGGACCACCTGGAGCTGGTGGCCTCGCAGGTCATGCCGCAGGTGCGCTGACCCGCGCGGTCGTGGTGGCCGGGGCCCGTCCCGTGCGGACGACGTCCCGCGCCACCACGACCGCGAGGACCACCAGCAGCACGTTGCGCAGCACCAGCAGGAGCGACGGCCCGGCCTGCTGCGCCGTGATCCCGTCGTAGGTCACGGGGAACACCCACTGGGTGAGGGCCGCCACGACGAGCACCAGCACCGCGGGCAGCCGCCAGGCGCGCGCGCCCGCCGCGCCGGGCCGGGCCAGGCCGACGACCACGGGACCGGCCAGCCACCCCACGAACTGCGGCGACCCGACCTTGTTCGCCACGATCAGCGTCACGGCCACCAGCAGCGCACCGCGGGCGAGGAACCCCGCGGTGTCCAGCCGGTCCCCGGCGCGCAGCCGCACCCACGCGAGCAGCGCGGTGACGGCCGCGAGGGCCAGCGGCAGCAGCAGGCCGAGCGCCCCGGCCACGGCGGCCGTGCCGGGGCCGGTGATCTCCCACGTGGTGATCGCCTGGTTGAGCACCACGCGCACGTCCGGCGACCCGAGCCCGGCCAGCACCCACGGCGTGGCCGCGACCGCCTCGACCTGGAGCCCCCGGTCGCCCTGCTCGGTGAGGAACGACGTCAGGTGCGCCGCCCCGCCGCCCGCGACGACGGCCGTCGCCACGGCGACGCACACCAGCGCGGCCGGCAGCACGAGGTCGCGCCACGGCCGCCGCACCACGAGCACCAGCGGCAGCAGCAGGGCGCCGGGGGCGACCTTGATCCACGCGCCGGCCGTCAGCAGGGCCGAGGCGACCGCCGGCCGGCGCAGCGCGAGCGTGAGCGCGACGACCACCACCGGCGCGACCACCGCGTCGAGGCGGCCCACCGCCACGGGGCCGAGCAGCAGGACGAACGCCAGCCACCACCACGCGCCCGCCGCGGGGTCGTGCCCCGGCTGGCCGGTGACCACCCCGGCGACGACGCCGTCCGGCCCCGGCCGCGCGTCCCGGGCCGGCGCGCGCGTCCCGCGCAGCAGCACCCCGACGGCCGCGGCGTTCGCGGCCGCGATCAGCACCGTCCACGCGACGGCGTACGCGCGGGTGTCGACGGCGTCGACCACCAGCGCCGGCGCGAGCATCGGCAGCACCGCGCCGGCCGGGTACACCCAGTCGCCGCTCAGCACCGGCCACACGCCCTCGTGCAGCCCCTGCCACATCCACCAGCGGTACAGGTCGACGTCCCAGAACGCCTTCGTCGGGATGAGGACGGTCCCGACGTACCCGATCCAGGCGTGCACCGCGACGAACGCGGTCCACAGCGCAGCGCGGGAGCGCAGCAGGCGGTCGATGGCGCACCTCCGCGTGTGAGTCCGGGCGCGGGACACCCTACGCGGCGGACCGTCCCGACGGGCCCGGGGACCGAGCCGCTAGCCTGCGGTCCGGCGCGCCCGGACGGACCGGGCCGGGCAGCGAGGAGGCGGGACCGCGTGAGCGCGTTCGGGTGGCGGGTGCACGGCGACGGCAGGAGCGTCGCCCCGGGGGCGGTCGTCGCCCCGGAGGAGCGGTTGAGCTGGCCCCGGACCATCGGGATCGGCATGCAGCACGTCGTCGCGATGTTCGGCGCGACGTTCCTGGTGCCGCTGCTGACCGGCTTCTCGCCGGCGACGACGCTGCTGTTCTCGGCGATCGGCACCGTGACGTTCCTGCTGGTCACGGGCAACCGGCTGCCGTCCTACCTCGGGTCGAGCTTCGCGTTCATCGGCCCGATCGTCGCGGCGACCGCCTCGGGCGGCCAGTCCGCCGCGGTCGGCGGCATCCTCGTGACCGGCGTGCTGCTCGCGGCGGTCGGCCTGGTGGTGCACCTCGCGGGGTCCCGGTGGATCGACGTCGTGATGCCCCCGGTGGTCACCGGCACCGTCGTCGCGCTGATCGGCTTCAACCTCGCCCCCACGGCGTGGGGGTCGTGCGACGCGGAGGGCGTGTGCAGCGGGTTCCGCGCCGCCCCCGTGACGGCGCTCGCGACCCTCGGCGCGATCGTCCTCGCGGCCGTGCTGTTCCGGGGCATCCTCGGCCGGCTGTCCATCCTCGTCGGTGTGGTCGTCGGGTACGTCGTCGCCTGGGTGCGCGGCGAGGTCGACTTCGCCGCCGTGGGTGACGCCGCCTGGTTCGGCCTGCCGGACTTCGTGACGCCGACGTTCGAGCCGCACCTGCTCGGCCTGTTCCTCCCGGTCGTCTTCGTGCTGATCGCCGAGAACGTGGGGCACGTGAAGTCGGTCGCCGCGATGACGGACCGCAACCTCGACCACCTGACCGGTCGCGCCCTGTTCGCCGACGGCCTGGCCACCACGTTCGCGGGCCTCGGCGGCGGCTCGGGGACCACGACCTACGCCGAGAACATCGGCGTCATGGCGGCCACCAAGGTGTACTCGACCGCCGCGTACTGGGTGGCCGCCGCCACCGCGCTGGTCCTCAGCCTGTCGCCCAAGTTCGGCGAGCTCATCAACACCATCCCGCCCGGGGTGCTCGGCGGTGCCACGACGGTCCTCTACGGCATGATCGGCGTGCTCGGCGCCCGGATCTGGGTGCAGAACAAGGTCGACTTCTCCGACCCGGTGAACCTCACGACCGCCGCCGTCGCGCTGGTCATCGGCATCGCGAACTTCACCTGGACGGCGGGCGACCTGCAGTTCGCCGGCATCGCGCTGGGCACGGCCGCGGCGATCGGCGTCCACCACGTCATGCGGGCCGTGGCCCGGTGGCGCGGGACGAGCCAGGAGCCGGCGTCGCCGGCCTCCGTCCCGGGCGGCACGGAGCTCGAGGGCCGGACGCGCTGACCACCGGCGCGCGGCGTGGGCCCGTGGGGGCTCCCGCCGTGCGCCGCGTCGGCGGGGTCAGCCCGCGGGCGGCGCGGTGGTCGCCGGGGCGGTCGGCGTCGGCTGCGGCCGCGCCGTGACCTGGTCCAGGGCGATGCAGCCCTCCGGCACGGCGAACGGCTGGTCCGGCGTCAGGACGACGTCCGCGGCGGCGACCAGGTTGTTGAACGCGGCGCCGACCACCACGTCGACCGTGGCGTCCTCGCGGGTGTCGAGCACCAGCTGCGGGGAGTCGAACTGCGCGGCCACGGTGTAGGCGGCGGCGACGCCCTGCGACCCGAACTGGATGAGCGCCGTGTCCGGGTACGTGGCGTAGCCGGCGCCGCGGGCGTTCGCCTCGGCGCCGATGACGAAGCCGCGGGACTCGAGCGCGTCGCCGGTGTCGCCGGCCAGCCCGACGCGGTTCGTGCTGTTGTACACGTTCACGGTGATCTGCCCGTAGGGCACCGGCGTGGCGCCCTCCGGCGGGCAGGGCGAGTCCGCGACGGCCAGGCCGGTCGGCTCCGGGGACGAGAAGTCCCGCGTCAGGAACGGCAGCTCGAGGTTGCCCGTGTAGACGGCCCCCGCGCCGGCGGCGGCGACGCCGAGGCCGGCCAGCAGCACGCCGAACACGACGGCCTGGCGCTCACGGGTGTGCCGGCGGCGTCGCTGCCGGGCGGCGTCGGGGGTGCGGTCAGTGCTCATCGGTCTCGATCACCAGGACGCGCGCGTGCAGCACGGGCCGCTGCTGCAGCGCGGCGCGCACCGCCCGGTGCAGGCCGTCCTCCAGGTAGAGCACGCCGCGCCACTGCACGACGTGGGCGAACAGGTCGCCGTAGAACGTGGAGTCCTCGGACAGCAGGTTGTCGAGGTTCAGGGTGCGCTTGGTCGTGACCAGCTCGTCGAGCCGCACCTGCCGCGGCGGCACGTCCGCCCACTGCTTGGGCGTCACGAGCCCGTGGTCGGGATAGGGCCTGCCCTCGCCCACCGACTTGAAGATCACGCTGGCGAGTGTAGGTGAGAGGCGCGCGCCGCCGTGGCGCGGCTCGCGGGGCGGGACGAACCGCCGCGCATCGGGTGAATCTGCGGCGCCGTGGTCGCGCGGGGGTGCGTGCCGGCCGATGGGAGGGGGACGCAGGACGCGAAGGAGGTGGGCATGCCGCTCGACGAGCGCCGACGTGCCCGCACCCGAGTGCGCGTGATCGTCGCGGTGGCCGTGCCGGTCGGGCTGGTGCTGTCCCTCGCGGTCTCGGCGTTCGACGGGCACCAGCGGCGCGACCACGCGGCGGACGAGGCCCGGGCCCGGCTGGCCGTCACCGCCGAGGCGCTGGTGGCGCGGTGGGACATGCAGCTGCGCCTCGCGCGGACGTCGGCGCTGATGCTCACGCCCGGCCCCGACGACGCGTGGACGGCGACCGCCGACGCCTGGGAGTCGCACCTGCGGGTGTTCGTCGGCCCGGCGGGCAGGACCGAGACGATCGGCGGGGTCGCCTGGATCCCGGCCCCCGCGGACCCGGCGGACCGCGCGGGGCTCGTCGACCTCGTCGGCGGTGGGACGGAGCTGCCGCCCGGAGCGGTGGCGGCCGCCCAGGTCGTGCGCCTCGGGCCGGCCTCGCTGGTCGACGAGCTCGTGGCCGGGCGCACCGCGGACCCCGTCGCCGTGCGCGCCCTCGAGGAGGCGCTCATCGCGTCCCGCGACCTCGGGGACGTGGTCGTGTCCGAGCCGTACACCGCCGACGTCGGCGCCGCCTACGACGGGGCGGACGCGGGTCTGGTCGCCCGGGCCGGGGCCGTCGGGGGCATGGAGACGGCTGCCGTCGCGCCAGTGTTCGACGGCCCGGACGCTCCCCGGTCGCGCGGGGAGCGGGTCCGTCGCCTGCTCGGGTGGACGGTGACGACCGTGCGGTTCGACCCCCTCCTCGCCCTCCTCGACGAGCCGGAGGACCCCACCGCGGTGCTGGACGGCGACCAGTTGCTGGGGGCGCTGCCCGCCGGTGCGGGCGCCGCCGCGGTCCGGGCCCCGGTGGTGCGCACGCGGGACGTGCCCGTCGCCGGCCGGACGTGGACGCTGGTCGCGGCGCAGTCCGACGTGCCCGGGCCGCTGACGTGGTTCCCGCTGCTCGCCGGGACGGTGCTCACCGCCCTCGTCGTGGGGCTGCTGACGTCGCGCGCCGCGGCGGAGAACCGCGCCGTCGAGCTCGCCGCCGAGCGGACGCGGGCGCTCGCGGACCGGACGCGCGACCTGGAGTCGATCACCCGCAACACCCCGGACGCGATCGCCCGCGTGGACGTCGAGGCCCGGCTGCGGTTCGCGAACGTGGCCATGCGCCGGGCCGCGCAGCTCACGGAGGACGACATCGGGCTGCGGGCGGCCGAGCTCGCGTCCCGCTCCCCGGTGATGGACGCCGTGCGCGCGCTCGCGAACCACATGCTCGCGATCGCCTCCGACCCGGGCGCCGACGTCGAGCACGACCCCCGCCGCCTCATCAGCATGTCCGCGGAGCACCAGGGCAGCTGGTACGAGATCCGCGCCGTCCCGGAGCGCGGGCCGGCGGGGACCGTCGACTCGGTGCTGGTCGTCGCGCGCGACGTCACCCGGTTCCGCGACGCCCAGGACCGACTCACGCACGCCGCCACCCACGACCCGCTCACCGGGCTGGCGAACCGGGACGTCGCCCGCGAGCGGGCCGTGGCGGCGCTCGCCACGTCGCGCGTCGGCACCGCGCTGCTGCTGCTGGACCTGGACCGGTTCAAGCTCGTCAACGACTCCTACGGGCACGTGGTGGGCGACGAGCTGCTGCGTCGCGCGGCCGCCCGGGTCGCCGCGGGCCTGCCGCACCGCGCCACGCCCGCCCGGGTCGGCGGCGACGAGTTCGTGGTGCTGCTGCCGGACGCCACCCCCGGGGTGGCGGACGCCGTGGCGTCGCGCATCGTCGCCGCGTTCGACGAGCCGTTCGCGCTGCACGACGAGGAGTTCGCCGTCGGGTGCAGCGTCGGCGTCGTCCACGCCCCGCCGGGGACCATGCCCTGGGACGAGCTGCTGCGGTGCGCGGACGTGGCGATGTACCGGGCGAAGGCCGCCGGCGGCGGCTGCCACGAGTGGTACGAGGAGCAGGCCGCCGACCGCGCGCGGCAGCGGCTCACCATGGCGGCCGACCTGCGCCGCGCGGTCGCGGAGGGCGAGATGGCCCTCGTGTACCAGGCGGAGGTCGACCTCGTGCACGGCCGGGTCGAGGGCGTCGAGGCGCTCATGCGGTGGACCAGCCGGTCCCGCGGGCCCGTGCCCCCGGCGGAGTTCATCCCGGTGGCGGAGGAGACCGGCCTGATCGGCGAGCTCGGCGCGTGGGCGCTGGACCGCGCGCTCGGCGAGGTCGTCGCGCACAACCGCGGCACCGGCGCGGACCTGCGGGTGTGGGTCAACGTCTCCCCGCGGCAGTTCGTCGGCCAGAAGGACCGCCCGGACCTGGTCACGCTCGTCGTCGACCTGCTCGCGGCGCACGACGCCCCCGCGGCTTGGCTCGGCATCGAGGTGACCGAGGGCGCGCTGGCCGACGACACGCGCGTGGTGCCGATGCTGCGCGCGCTGCGCGAGCTCGGCGTCGGGGTGGCCGTCGACGACTTCGGGACCGGGTACTCGTCCCTGTCCCGCCTGCACGACTACCCGGTCACCCTGCTGAAGATCGACCAGTCGTTCGTGCACGGCCTCGGCGGCTCCGGGCCGGTCGGGCCCCGCGCGGCGGGCGTGGTGGAGGCGGTGGTCGCGCTCGGCCGGTCGCTCGGCGCCGACGTCATCGCCGAGGGCGTCGAGGACCGCACCCAGCACGTCGCGCTGCGGGAGCTCGGCTGCGACCTCGTGCAGGGCTACCTGTTCGGGCGTCCCTGCACGTTCGCCGACGCGGTGCGGCCGCCGGCCGCCGTCGACGAGCCGGTCCCCGCGGCGGCGCTCGTCGCCGAGGGCGCCGCGGACGCCGTGGCCGGGGTGCCGGGCGGCCTCTGACCCGCGGCGTCGCCGCCCGCGCGCCCGGCGGCGGGCGGCTGCAGCGAGAGCATCCACGTCGCGCACGTCGCGGCCAGCAGCGGGACGGCCAGGCCGATGCCCGTGGCCGGCACCACCACGCCGGAGTCGTTCAGGGCGAAGCCGATGCCGAGCGTGACCGCCAGCGCCGTGAGGCCCTTGAGCAGCACCGGGGCGTCCGTGGCCAGCCGCCGCAGCGGGGCGCCCGCGGACAGCCAGGCGTACGGGCCCCCGTCGTCCGCGCGCACCGCCGACCGCGCGGGGCGGCCGACCAGCAGCACGACGAGCAGCAGGCCGCCGATCGCCAGCAGGGTCTGCTCGCTGCCGAACAGGATGCGCAGGTTGGTCTCGGCCTTGCGGGCCAGCACCGTGGTCAGCCCGCCGTCGAGCACGGTCTCGATGAACCGCCCGAGGTGGGTCCGGTCGTCCGGGGGCCGCATCCAGTCCACCACCGCGATGCCGACGACCGTCACGGCGCCCGCGCCGAGCACCGCCACCACCCGGCGCCAGCTGAGCCGCAGGCCCGCGGTGAGCAGCCCCAGGATCAGGAAGCCCGGGACCAGCGCCGGCGGCCCGCCGAAGTCGGCCCCGAGGGACGGCAGGCCGTTGACGACGGTCGCGACCAGGCCCGTGGCGGCGACCACGCCGACGGCCAGGCCCCGGCGGCCCGCGCGCAGCAGCGGGTCCGCGAGCGCCACCGCCGTCAGGATCATCGCCGTCGCGAACAGGGCGAACGCCGGGTTGCCGAAGCCGTAGAACCGCCCGGCGACGAGCGACCCCGGCCCCATCATCGAGTCCAGGGCGAGGCGCGCGCCGGTCGCGACGTCGAGGGCCAGCACCGCGGCCGTCACGCCGCTGACCACGCCGAGCGGGCCGAGCAGCCGCCCGCCCCACCACGGGGGCAGCAGCGCCAGGGCGGTCACGGCGGCGGCGAACAGCGCGACGGCACCGGCCAGCGCCCACCCGGGGGTCGCCGAGCGCCACCAGGGCAGCAGGTTCGCCAGGAACGTCGAGACCGGGACCGCCGCCACGACGACGGCGCCCACGCGCAGGCCGTGCAGCACGCGCGCGGGGTGGGCCGAGCCGGCGACCCAGCGCGGCCACAGCCGGTGGAGCAGCCGGGACCAGGCGGTGCGCACCCGGTGGTTCAGGCCGACCATCACGAGCAGGTACAGGGCGAGGTTCATCCCGACCCAGAACACGTAGAACCCGCCGACGAGCGGCTTGGCGGCCTGCGCGTGCCGGTTCTGGTCGATGAGGTACGCGACGCGCTCCCCGGCCGGCGCGTCGTCGGGCGTCTGCCGGATGGTCGAGCCGACGAGCGCGCCCGACGGCGCCCGGTCGCGGATCCCGAGCGCGTCGAGCAGCGTCGGCGTGATGTCGGTCGTCTGCAGGTACCCGGTCTGCCGCGTGGACGGCGCGCCGATCGTCCCGCCGTCGTAGCCCGGCCCGGTGGCGGCCGCGAGCTGCAGGTGCGCCCGCCGGCTGGAGTCCGCGACGGACGCCACGAGCACGGTCGCGTCCGGGTCCGCGCGCCGGGCCGCCGCCAGGACGGCGCCGACGCGGGCGTCGATCTCCTGCACCTGCTCGGCGCGGGTCGGCGCCGTGACGACGTCCGTCCCCGAGAGGTCCGGGACCTCCTGCTCGGCGTCCGGGTCGGCGGTGCCGTCGGACTCGACGCGGCCGCGGGTCTGGTAGCCCGGGTCGCGGACCGTCCCCACGTCCACGACGACCAGCCGGGCGTCGGCCAGCGCGACGGCGACGGCGGCCTCGAGCGCCTGCGCGTCCGCCGGCTTGCGCACGTGCGTCCCGACCGGCGTGCCGTCCGACCCGGCCAGGGCGATCGCCGCGCCGGGGCCGATGCCGACGGCCGGGATCCCGGCGTCCGCGAGCGTGTCCCCCAGCAGCCCGAGGCGCGAGGAGTACGAGGACGCGTCCGTCGCGGCGACGTAGTCCGCCCACCCCGGGACGGCGCCGTTCGCCAGCGGGTCACGCAGGGTCCGGCACGTGCCGTCGGGCACGCGGAGGTCGTCCGCGCGGCCGCCCGCGGACACGGCGAGCCACCCCGCGCTCGGGCACGTGTACGACCACACGGACCGCACGACGGTCGTGCCGAGCGACCCCTCCCGGGAGAGCTGCCACAGCGCGGGCGTCGTCAGCGAGCCGAGGTCGTCCCACCGCAGGCCGGTCGCGCCGACGAGGACGACGGGCCCGTCGACCTCGTCGGGGACGGCGGCGGCCGTCGCGGCGGTGCCGGCCGCCGCCGGGGTCGCGGACCACCCGAGGGTCAGCACCAGCAGCGCGGCGAGCAGCGCCGCCACCCGTGCGCCGCGCGTCCGCCGGGACGTCCGGGCGGCGGGCGGTGCGGGAACGGGTGTGGACGGCGGCACCGGCCCAGCGTACGGGCGCACTACGCTCGGCCGGGTCGCCCGGGCGTGCCCGGACGGCACGTGCACGCGCGCCCCACAGCGTGCTCACGCCGTCCTCACGCGCCCCGCGCGACCGCTCGTCCCGTCCGTCCCGCCGCACCGCCACCGCCCGACCCGGAGGTCCCCATGCCCGGTCGTCCCCGCTACGCCTACCTGGGCCCCGCGGGCACCTTCACCGAGGTGGCGCTGCGGCAGGTCGCGAGCCCGCAGGAGGCCGTCTACCTCCCGCAGCCCGACGTCGTCTCGGCCATCGAGGCGGTGCGCTCCGGGGACGCCGACCACGCGGTGGTCGCGATCGAGAGCACGGTCGAGGGCGGGGTCACGGCGACACTCGACGCGCTCGCGGTCGGGAGCCCGCTCGTGCTGCAGCGCGAGGTGCTCGTCCAGGTCGGCTTCTCGCTCGTCGCGCGGCCCGGCACCTCCCTGGCGGACGTGCGGCGCGTCGCGGCCCACCCGCACGCGTGGGTGCAGTGCCGCCGGTGGCTCGCGGCGCACCTGCCGGGGGTCGTCCACGTGCCCGCGACGTCGAACACGGCGCCGGCGGCGCTGCTCGCGCAGGCGGGCGACGGCGACGCGCTCGGCTTCGACGCCGCGCTCGTGCCGCCGGCCGCCCCCGCGCACTACGGGCTGCCCGTGCTCGCGGACGGCGTCGCGGACAACCCGCACGCCGCGACGCGGTTCGTGGTCGTCGGCGCGCCCGGTGCGGTGCCGGCGCCGACCGGCGCGGACAAGACGACCCTCGTCGTGCACCTGCCGTCCAACGAGGCCGGCGCGCTGCTGACGATGCTGGAGCAGTTCGCCGCGCGCGGCGTGAACCTGTCCCGCATCGAGTCCCGCCCGATCGGCGACTCGCTGGGGCGGTACTCGTTCTCCATCGACGCGGAGGGCCACATCGCCGAGGAGCGGATGGGTGAGGCGTTCATGGGCCTGCACCGGGTGTGCCCGCAGGTGCGGTACCTCGGCTCCTACCCGCGGGCGGACGGGCAGGCGGCGGACGTGCACCTCGGCACGGCGGACGCCGACTTCCGCGGGGCCCGGGAGTGGCTGCGGTCGGTGCGGGACGGCACGAGCGTCTGACCCCGGCGGGGTCAGGCCCGGGCGACCCGCACGACCAGCGCCCCGGCGTCGACCCGGGCGGACAGCTCCGTCACGTGGCCGAGCACGTCCCCGTCCACCTGCACGTACTCGCCGCCGGCCACCGTGAGGTGGACCTCGCGGGCGCGGGTGTGGTCGATGCGGCCGATCTTCGCCGGGAGCTGGCTGCGCACGCCGACGCCCTGGAGCACCACCTCGCCGAACAGCTGCGCCCAGCCGGCGACGCCGCCGCGGGTGTCGATGGCGGCGACGTCGAGCCAGCCGTCGTCGAGCTCGGCGTCCGGGAGCAGCGTGATGCCGCCGGGCAGGCGCCCGCAGTTGCCGATCAGCAGGGAGCGGACGCGGGCGTTGGTCGGCGGGGCGTCGTCGAGCCGGAGCACGGTGCGCAGCCGGCGGCCGTGCAGGTGCTTGATGCCGGCGACGAAGTACGCGATCCAGCCGACCTTCGCCTTCAGCTCGTCGTCCGCGTCGGCGACCATCGCCGCGTCGAAGCCGACCCCGGCGATGACCAGGAAGATGTGGTCGCGGGGGACGTCGGTGTCAGCCGGCAGGTCGTCGGCGGCCTCCGCGATGTCGTCGTCCACCTGGGACTCGTACCGGATGACGCGGAGCCAGCCGACGTCGATCGTCCGGTCCGTGCCCTCGAGCGCGATCTGCAGGGCCGCCAGCGGGTCGCCGATCGGGATGTCCAGGTTGCGGGCGAGCAGGTTGCCGGTGCCGACGGGCACCAGGCCCATCGGGACGCCGGTCCCGACGAGCGCCTCGGCGACCGCGCGCACGGTGCCGTCACCGCCCAGGGCGACCACGACGTCCGCGCCGCGGGCGACGGCGTCCCGCGTCTGGCCGATGCCCGGGTCCTCCGGGGTGGTCTCGAGCCAGAGCGGCTCCGGCAGGTACTGCTCCGCGCACACCCGGCGCACGGTCGCGCGCAGGTCGGGCACTCCGGGCTTGGACGGGTTGGCGACGAACGCGACCAGCGGCCGCCGGCTCCCCGGCCCGCCCGGCGCCGTGGCCGCGCGCCCCGCACCGCGCGCGGCGGCGCCCCGCCACGCGGCGACCGCGACCCCGGCGGCCACCACCGACAGCACGAGGGCGGTGACGGACAGCCAGGCTTCCCAGGTCATGCGAGGAATCTACGGCCCGGCGGCCGGTCCTGCCCACGGCGGGCGTCGACCGGTCCGGTCCCGCGTGCGCCGGCGGTCGGTAGGCTCGCCGTGTGATCGATCTGAAGCTGCTGCGCCAGGACCCGGACGTCGTGCGTGCGAGCCAGGTGACCCGCGGCGACGACCCCGGTCTGGTCGACCAGGTGCTCGACGCCGACGCCCGCCGCCGTGCCGCGCTCACCGACTTCGAGACGCTGCGGGCCGAGCAGAAGTCCCTCGGCAAGCAGGTCGCCTCCGCGCAGGGCGACGAGAAGCAGGCGCTGCTCGCCCGCGCGAAGACGCTCGCGGAGCAGGTCAAGGCCCTGCAGGCGGACGCGGAGGCGGCCGACGCGCTCGCCACGGAGCTCGCGCGGCGGATCGGCAACGTCGTCGAGGAGGGCGTGCCCGCCGGCGGCGAGGACGACTACGTGGTGCTGCGGCACGAGGGCACCCCGCGCGACTTCGCCGCGGAGTACGGGCCGGACTTCGCGGTCCGCGACCACCTGGAGCTGGGCGAGGGGCTCGCCGCGATCGACACCGAGCGCGGCGCGAAGGTCTCCGGCGCGAGGTTCTACTACCTCACGGGGATCGGCGCCCGCCTGGAGCTCGCGCTGCTGAACGCCGCCGTGGACCGGGCGCTGGCCGTGGGCTTCACCCCGGTCATCACGCCGACCCTGGTCAAGCCGGAGATCATGGCCGGGACCGGGTTCCTCGGGGCGCACGCGGACGAGATCTACCGCCTCGAGGCCGACGACCTGTACCTGGTGGGCACCAGCGAGGTGGCGCTCGCGGGCTACCACTCCGGCGAGATCCTCGACCTGTCGGCGGGGCCGCGCCGCTACGCCGGCTGGTCGGCGTGCTACCGCCGCGAGGCCGGCTCGTACGGCAAGGACACCCGCGGCATCATCCGCGTGCACCAGTTCCACAAGGTGGAGGCGTTCTCCTACACGACGGTCGAGGACGCGGCGGCCGAGCACCGGCGCATCCTCGGCTGGGAGGAGGAGATGCTCGCGCTCGCCGAGCTGCCGTACCGGGTCATCGACACCGCCGCGGGCGACCTCGGGTCGAGCGCCGCGCGCAAGTTCGACTGCGAGGCGTGGCTGCCGAGCCAGGAGCGCTACCTGGAGCTGACGAGCACGTCCAACTGCACGACGTTCCAGGCCCGCCGGCTGGGCGTGCGGGAGCGCACGGCGGACGGCGAGGTCCGCCCCGTCGCGACGCTCAACGGCACGCTCGCGACCACGCGGTGGATCGTCGCGATCCTCGAGAACCACCAGCAGGCGGACGGCTCGGTCCGGGTGCCGGAGGGGCTGCGCCCGTACCTCGGGGGCCTGGAGGTCCTGGAGCCGGTGCGGGCCGCCGCGGCGGCGGGGGGCGGATCGCGATGAGCCACCCGCGCACCGTGGCCGGGACCCTGGTCGCCCTCGACGTCGACGGCACGCTCATGACCTACGACGGCGTGGTCTCGGACGAGGTGCGCGCGTGCGTGGCGTCGCTGCGCGAGGCGGGCGCCCACGTGGTGCTCGCGACGGGCCGCGCGGTCCTGGCGACGGTGCCGGTGGCGCGCGACCTCGGCATCGACGACGGCTGGCTGGTGTGCTCGAACGGCGCGGTGCTGGCGCGGGTCGCCCCGGAGCGGCCGGAGGGCTACGAGGTCGTCGAGCTCACGACGTTCGACCCCGAGCCGGTGCTGCGGGTGCTGCAGATGGAGCTGCCCGACGCGTTCTTCGCGGTGGAGGACCTGGGCCGCGGGTTCCTGGTGTCCCGGCCGTTCCCGGACGGCGAGCTGACGGGGGAGCAGCGCGTGTCGACGTTCGAGGAGCTGTGCGCGAGCCCGGCGACGCGCGTGGTCATCCGCGACCCCGGCAGCACGCCCGAGGAGTTCCACGCGCTCGTGGAGCGGGTCGGCCTGCACCAGGTGTCCTACGCGGTCGGCTGGAGCGCGTGGCTGGACCTGACGCCGGGCGGGGTGTCCAAGGGCAGCACGCTGGAGGAGCTGCGGCGGCGGCTCGGCGTGGAGCCGTTCGCGACGGTCGCGGTGGGCGACGGCGGCAACGACGTCGAGATGCTTCGCTGGGCGGCGCGCGGGGTGGCCATGGGTCACGCGCCCGACGCGGTGCGGCAGGCGGCGGACGAGGTCACCGGCACGATCGCGGACGACGGCGTCGTCGCGGTGCTGCGCAGCATCGGCCGCTGACGGCGACGGCCGGTGCCCGCGGGAGGCGTGCGCGCCGTCCCGGAGGCCGCGAAAAGCGGTAGCGCTCCCACGGGCTCCCCCGGTGGACCCGGCCCAGCCGCGCGGAGCACAATCCCCGCCATGGCGCACGGCATCGTCGACGTGGCCCGGGCAGCCGGGGTGTCCACCGCGACCGTGTCGCGCGCCCTGCGGGGCCTGCCGAACGTCACCGCCGCCACGCGCGAGCGGGTGCGCCGGGCCGCCGACGAGCTCGGCTACGTGCCGTCGCCGTCGGCCTCGTCGCTCGCGTCGGGCCGCACCCGCACCATCGGCCTGATCACGCCCTGGGTCGCACACTGGTTCTTCGCCCACGTCATCGAGGGCGCGGAGCGGGCGCTGCGGGTCGAGGACTTCGACGCCCTGCTGTACACGTTCGAGCTGAGCCGCGACGTGCGGCGGCTGCGCGTGGACCCGGACGTGCTGCGGCGGCGGGTGGACGGGGTGCTCGTGGTCGGCCTGCCCCTCGAGGCCGAGGAGGTCGCGGCGCTCGAGGGACTCGGCTACCCGCTGGTGTTCGTGGGCGCGGGCGCGCCGGGCCGCGTCACGGTCGGGCTGGACGACGTGGCGACCGCGCGCACGGCCGTCGCGCACCTGGCGGACCTCGGGCACCGGACGATCGCGCACCTGTCGGGCGAGCCCGACGACTGCCTGCCCTGGTCCCCGGCGGTGCGGCGCGCGGCCGGCTGGCGCGCCGAGATGGCCGCCCGCGGCCTCCCGGTCGAGGGGCTGGAGGTGCACGGGCACTTCGACGTGGCGGGCGGGCGGGCGTCGATGCACGCCCTGCTCGACCGCCGCCCGGACGTCACGGCGGTGTTCGCGGCGTCGGACGAGATGGCGATGGGCGCGATCCTCGCGCTGCGCGACCGGGGCCTGCGGGTGCCCGGCGACGTGTCGGTGGTCGGGGTCGACGGGCACGAGATGGCCGAGCACCTCGACCTGACGACGATGGCGCAGAACGCGCACGACCAGGGCGTCACCGCGGCCTCGATGCTGCTCGAGATGATCACCGGCGCGCCGGTGCCGCGGGAGGTGCTGTTCCCGACGACGCTGGTGGAGCGCGGGTCCACCGCCCGGGTGCGTGACCAAATCGTGACCGGTCCGTAGCCCGGAACCGGTTGTGCGCCAGCCATGTAAACGCTTGCATAGGGGACACGGACCGGGCGTACCCGCCGCGGTCGGCAACCACGACGAGGTGGAGGCACAGCATGACCAGGATTCGTCGACGCCGGGCAGGCGTCGTCGTCGCCGGCGGGCTCGGGTTCGCGCTCGCGCTGACGGCATGTTCCGGGGGTGACTCGGGCGACGAGAGCACGGGGGGCGGCGGCGGGGACACCGGCGCGTCGTCCGAGATCGACTGCTCCGCCTACGACGAGTTCGGCGACCTCGACGGCACCACGGTGACCGTCTACACGTCGATCGTCGAGCCCGAGCAGAAGACCCAGGAGGACTCCTACACCCCGTTCGAGGAGTGCACCGGCGTCACGGTGGAGTACGAGGGCTCCCGCGAGTTCGAGGCCCAGCTGCTCGTCCGCATCCAGGCCGGCAACGCCCCGGACATCGCGTACCTGCCGCAGCCCGGCCTGCTGAAGACGATCGTCCAGGACTTCCCGGACGCGATCGTCCCGGCGCCCGACGCGACCGCGGCCAACGTGGACGAGTTCTTCTCCGAGTCGTGGAAGGACTACGGGTCGGTCGACGGCACGTTCTACGCCGCCCCGCTCGGCGCCAACGCGAAGTCGTTCGTCTGGTACTCGCCGGCGATGTTCGAGGACGCCGGGTACGACATCCCGGAGACCTGGGACGACATGATGGACCTGTCCCAGCAGATCGTCGACGACGGCGCCATGCCGTGGTGCGCGGGCGTGGAGTCCGGCGACGCCACCGGCTGGCCGGGCACCGACTGGGTCGAGGACGTCATGCTCCGCACCGCGGGCCCCGACGTGTACGACCAGTGGTACACCCACGAGATCCCGTTCAACGACCCGCAGGTCAACGAGGCCTTCGACACGGTCGGCGAGATCCTCAAGAACCCCGACTACGTGAACGCGGGCCTCGGCGGCGTGGACTCCATCGCCACCACCCCGTGGACGGACGCGGGCTTCCCGATCCTCGACGGCACCTGCTGGATGCACCGCGCGGCGAACTTCTACGCCACGCAGTGGCCGGAGGGCACCGAGGTCGCGCCGGACGGTGACGTCTACGCGTTCTACCTGCCGACCAACCAGACCGACATCAAGCCGGTGCTCGGCGGCGGCGAGTTCGTGGCGGCCTTCAACGACCGTCCCGAGGTCCAGGCGTTCCAGACCTACCTGTCCTCCGCGGACTGGGCCAACGCCAAGGCCAAGGCCACCCCGATGGGCGGCTGGGTCAGCGCGAACAACGGGCTCGACACCGAGAACCTCGCCACCGACTTCGACAAGCTGTCGGCCGAGATCCTCTCCGACCCCGACGCCGTCATCCGGTTCGACGCGTCCGACCTGATGCCCGGCGAGGTCGGTGCCGGCACCTTCTGGACCGGCATCGTCAACTGGCTGACGGGCTCCTCCACCGAGGAGGTCACGGACGCGATCGAGGCCTCCTGGCCGTCGTCCTGACCTGCACGGTCGACATCACCTGATCGGCAAGCGGCCTGCTCGGCCGGCCGGGGGTCCGCCCCCGCCGGCCGGGCAGGCCGACGTGGCTCGGAGGGGCACATGGACTGGCTGACGCAAGCATCGACGCCTGGCGAGAAGTTCGCCCTCATGGGGTTCGCCATCGTCCTGTTCGTCGTCGTGATGGGGGCGATCCTCTTCCTGGTGGACCGCCCCAAGAGGATCCCGCGCTGGGTGGTGGCCACGGCGTTCGCAGGCCCGGCGCTGCTGCTGCTGGCCTTCGGGCTGGTGCGGCCGGCGCTCATCACGTTCTGGAACTCGTTCTTCGACAAGCGCGGCAACGAGTTCATCGGGCTCGACAACTACCAGCGCGCCCTGACCGAGGGGCAGTTCCAGAGCGTCCTGGTCAACACCGCGATGTGGGTGGTGCTGGTGCCGCTGCTGTCCACCGGCATCGGCCTGGTGTACGCGGTGCTGGTGGACCGGACGCGGTTCGAGAAGCTCGCCAAGGCGCTCGTGTTCGTGCCGATGGCGATCTCGATGGTGGGCGCGTCGATCATCTGGAAGTTCGTCTACGAGTTCAAGCCGAACCAGCCCGGGGTCAAGCAGACGGGTCTGCTCAACCAGGTGCTGGTCTGGATCGGCCTCGAACCCCAGCAGTTCCTCATCAACTCGCCGTGGAACACCATGTTCCTCATCGTCGTGATGGTGTGGATCCAGACCGGTTTCGCGATGACCGTGCTCTCCGCGGCCATCAAGGCGATCCCGGACGACATCGTCGAGGCCGCGCGCCTCGACGGGCTCGGCGGCATGCGGATGTTCCGCTACATCACGGTGCCGTCCATCCGACCCGCGATGGTCGTCGTGCTGACCACCATCGCCATCGGCACGCTCAAGGTCTTCGACATCGTCCGCACCATGACCGGCGGGCAGTTCAACACGCAGGTCATCGCGAACGAGTTCTACACGCAGTCCTTCCGGCAGAACAACCAGGGCCTGGGTGCCGCGCTCGCGGTGATCCTGTTCATCCTGGTGATCCCGATCGTGATCTACAACGTGCGGCAGCTGCGGAAGGCGGAGGAGATCCGATGACGTCCACACCCCCGCCCCCCGTGGTCCCGACGGCCGCCGCGCTCGACGAGGCGGCCTCCGGGACCGGCTCGACGTCCGTCGGCGCGCGCCGGCTCAGCCGCCTCGAGCGCCGGGCCATCGCCACCAAGGGCAAGCTGTCGTCCCCCTGGGCCTCGTTCGCGGCGATCCTCATCGCGATCCTGTGGACGATCCCCTCGATCGGCCTGCTCGTCACGTCGTTCCGGCCCGAGCTCGACATCCGCCGCTCCGGCTGGTGGACGGTGTTCGGCGGGCTGTTCAGCGGCGAGTCCGAGTTCACGCTCGACAACTACGACCAGGCGCTGTTCGGCTCCGGCGCGAACCTGGCGACGTACTTCGTCAACTCGTTCGTCATCACGATCCCCGCGGTGGTCATCCCGATCACCATCGCGCTGCTCGCGGCGTACGCGTTCGCGTGGATCGACTTCAAGGGCCGCGAGTTCCTGTTCGTCGCCGTCTTCGCGCTCCAGATCGTCCCGCTCCAGGTGGCGCTGGTGCCGCTGCTGCGGGACTACGTGAGCGTCGGCGTCGAGGGGTCGTTCTGGACGGTGTGGCTGTCGCACTCGATCTTCGCGCTGCCCCTGGCGATCTTCCTGCTCCACAACTTCATGAAGGAGATCCCGTCGTCGCTCGTCGAGGCGGCGCGGGTCGACGGCGCGGGCCACGTGAAGATCTTCTTCCGGGTGCTCCTGCCGCTCCTGGTGCCGGCCATCGCGGCGTTCGGCATCTTCCAGTTCCTGTGGGTGTGGAACGACCTGCTGGTCGGTCTGACGTTCGCCAACCCGACGTCGCGGCCGCTGACCGTGGCGGTCGCCGAGATGGCGGGCACCCGCGGCGGCGACTGGCACGTGCTCACGGCCGGCGCGTTCATCTCGATGGTCGTGCCGCTGATCGTGTTCATCTCGCTGCAGCGGTACTTCGTGCGCGGCCTGCTCGCGGGGTCCGTGAAGGGCTGACCGGCCGACGCCCCGGTGCGCACGTGGCACCGGGGCGTCGTGCTGCCCGCGCGGTGCGTAGAGTGCGACGTCGATGCGCGCGACGACGGAGGGGACGCCCTCGGCACCCGGGGAGCCGGCCGCGCCGGGGTCGCGGGCGGACGGCGGACCGGGCGGTGGCGCCGGCGCGGGCGGTGGTGGCGGCGGGGCGCTCGCGCGGGTCCCGGCGCCCGCGCTGTTCCTCGTCTCCGGCCTCGCGCAGTACGGCGGCGCCGCCCTGGCGGTGGCGCTGTTCGCCGTCGTCCCGTCCCCGACGGTGGCGTGGCTGCGGATCGCGGTCGCGGCGCTCGTGCTGCTCGCGTGGCGCCGGCCGTGGCGCGCCCGCTGGACCCGCGGGGACCTCGGTGCGGCCGCGCTGTTCGGGGTGGTGCTCGCGGCCATGAACGTGACGTTCTACGTGGCGATCGACGTGCTGCCGCTGGGCACCGCCGTGGCGATCGAGTTCATCGGCCCGGTCGCGGTCGCGGCCGTCACGGGGCGGGCGTGGCGGGAGCGGCTCGGCATCGTCGTGGCCGCGGCCGGTGTCGTGGCGCTCGCCGGCGTGGAGCTGCGCGGCGGCGGGGAGGACAGCCTGCGCGGGCTCGTCGCCATCGGCCTGGCCGCGGCGTGCTGGGCCGGGTACATCCTGCTCGGGCGGCGCGTGGCGCAGGGCAGTGCGCGCCGGCGGCGGTCCCCGGCGGACGGGGACGCCGGCACCGCGCCCGCGCGACCCGACGGGATCACCTCGCTGGCCGTCGGCATGACCACGGGTGCGCTGGTCGGCGCGCCGTTCCTCGCCGCACCGGCGGCGCCCGTCCTGCACGACGCGCGCCTCGCGCTCGCGGTGCTCGGGATCGCGGTGCTGTCCTCCGTCGTGCCCTACGCGATCGAGCAGGTGGTGCTGCGCCGGGTCACCGCCGCGACGTTCGCGGTCCTGCTGGCGATGCTGCCGGCGACGGCGGCCGTGGTCGGGGCGGTCGCGCTGCGGCAGTGGCCGCACGGGTGGGAGGTCGTCGGACTGGCGTGCGTGTCGGTCGCGATCGTGCTCACCGCGCGCAGGCGCGCCCCGGAGCCCGGACCGGCCGACGCCGCGTGACCGGCCGACGCCGCCCGACCGGCGGCGGGGGCGTCAGAGGTACTGCCCGGGTCCCTGCTCGCCCGGGCCCGCGGCGGCGCCGGGCGCACCCGGCACCCCCGTGCCGTGACCCCCGGGCAGAGCGCGGCGCATCTGCGTGAGCTGCGCCTGCGCGGCCATCTGCTGGGCGACCAGCGCCGTCTGGATGCCGTGGAACAGGCCCTCGAGCCAGCCCACGAGCTGCGCCTGCGCGATCCGCAGCTCCGCGTCGCTCGGGGTCTGCTCGTCGGCGAACGGCAGCGTGATGCGGTGCAGCTCGTCGATGAGCTCGGGGGACAGGCCGTCCTCCAGCTCGTGCAGGGACCGCTCGTGCACCTCGGCGAGGCGCGCGCGGGCCGCCTCGTCGAGCGGGGCGCTGCGCACCTCCTCGAGCAGCTGCTTGATCATCGTGCCGATCCGCATCACCTTCGCGGGCTCGCCGACGACGGCGGCCGGGTCCTCGGCGGCGTCCTGCGGCGCGCCGGACGGGCCGTCGGGCGCGCCGGGTGCCCGCTCCGTGCCGGGGTCGTCGCCGCCGAGCACGACGATGCGCGGGTTCCGGCCGGGGGTGCTGGGCTCGCTCATGCCACCATCCTCTCGCGCGCGGCCCGGAGCGGCACCTGCCCCGGCCCGCTCGGGCGGGCGGGGGCCGGACGCGACGGCCCGGGGCGTCAGGTCGTGAGCACGACCTTGCCGAAGACCTCGCCCGAGTCGAGCAGCCGGTGCGCGTCCCCGGCCCGCTCCAGCGGCAGCCGGGCGTGGACCACCGGCCGGAGCCGGCCGTCCGCGAGCAGGGGCCAGGCGTGCACGCGCACGTCCGCGACGATCCGGGTCCGCTCGGCGAGCGGGCGGGACCGCAGCGTCGTGCCGATGACGCTGGCCCGCCGGGCGAGGAGCAGCCCCAGGTCGATCTCCCCGCGCGTCCCGCGCTGCGTGCCGATGACGACCAGGCGCCCGCCCGTCGCGAGCGCCGCGAGGTTCGTCGCGAGGCCGCCGGCGCCGAGCACGTCCAGCACCACGTCCGCGCCGTGGCCGCCCGTGGCCTCCCGGACCGCGTCGGCCACGTCGGCGGTGCGGTGGTCGACGACCGTGCGGGCGCCGAGCTCCCGGCAGCGGGCCGCGCGCCCGGGCCCGCCCGCCGTGGCCACGACATGCGCCCCGAGCGCCGCCCCGAGCTGGACCGCCACCGACCCGACGCCCCCGGAGCCGCCCTGCACCAGCAGCGTGTCGCCGGCGCGCAGCCGCCCCGCGTCCACGAGGTTCGACCAGGCGGTGCACACCGCCTCCGGCAGCCCGGCGGCGTCGACGAGGTCGATCCCGTCCGGCACGGGCAGCAGCAGGCCGGCGTTCACCGCCGCGGCCGTCGCGTACCCGCCACCGGGCAGCAGGGCGGCGACCCGGGCGCCGAGCGGCCAGGCGGCGGCGTCGACGCCCGGGCCGTGACCGGCGACCTCGCCGGAGATCTCGAGCCCCGGCCAGTCGGGCGCGCCGGCGGGCGGCGGGTAGTGCCCCTGCCGCTGCAGGACGTCCGCGCGGTTCACGCCCGCGGCGGCGGTGCGGACCAGCACCTCGCCCGGGCCGGGCACCGGGTCGGGGCGGTCCGCGACCGCGAGCTGCTCCGGACCACCCGGACGGACGACCTCGACGACGCGCACCCGCCCAGGCTACGCACGGGCCGGGTGACCGCCGCGGTCGGCGGCACCGGTCACCCGTCCGGACGACCCGGGCACGCCTCCCGAGCCCCCGGCCGGGAAGAATCCACGCGGAGCGCTCATGTCCGGGCCCCGGCGCGCCGATGCATGTCGGACGGGGGGCGCCGCCACGGGCCCCCGCGGGCGACCAGGGACTCGGGAGGCAGGTCGACATGCTGCGCAGGCTCGGCATCCGCGCCAAGGTGCTGGCGGTCCTCGCGGTGCCCGTGCTCGTCCTGCTGCTCGCCGCGGGGTACATCGCCGCGCAGTCCGTCGACGAGGCCCGCACCGCGGCGACCGTCCGCGACATCGTGGCGACCCTGCCGCAGTACTCCCGCGCGGCCCAGGCGCTGCAGCAGGAGCGCACCCTGTCCGTGCAGGAGGCCAGCGACAGC
This sequence comes from Cellulomonas olei, assembly GCF_039548315.1. Classification (NCBI taxonomy): domain Bacteria; kingdom Bacillati; phylum Actinomycetota; class Actinomycetes; order Micrococcales; family Cellulomonadaceae; genus Cellulomonas; species Cellulomonas olei. The sequence continues at coordinate 133,354 of NZ_JBCLVN010000001.1, read as the reverse complement.
GCGCTCGGCGGCAACCTCACGGTGTCGCGCTCCGCGACGGACGACGCGATCGCGGCCCTGGGCGTCGCGCTGCGGTCGGTCGACCTGTCGGCGCTGGACGCCCGCGTGGCCGACGCGGTGACGAACGCCAGCAACCAGCACACCCGCCTCATCGAGATCCGCGACCGCGTGGACGCCGGCTCCATCCCGCCGTCGCTGGTCGACAGCAACTACACCGACATCGTCCGGGCGGACAACCAGGTGCCCGTCACGGTGGCGGAGACGCTCTCGGAGCGGTCCCTGGCGAGCCGCATGTCGGCGTTCGGCGCGGTCGCCGACACGATCGAGCAGGTGCTGCGCGCCCAGCCGGTCGCCGCCGACGTGATCGCGACCGACGGCGCCGACGGCGCGCAGGTGCGCGAGCTCGCCTCCCTGTTCGCCGTGCAGGACCAGGCGCGCGACGAGGCGCGGTCGATCACGAACACCCTGCGCCTGCCCGGCCTGCAGCTCGCCTCGCGCGACGCCGACCTCACGGCGATGCAGCTCGCGCTGGAGTCCGGCAACCCCGAGACGATCGCCGAGGTCGACCCCACCCGGTGGAACTCGCTGGTGAACGCCGAGCTCGCGGTGCTGCGCCCCGTGGCGTCGGACGTGCTGGCCGCCGCGGGCGACCGCGCCGACACCATCGCGACGCAGGCCCAGGAGCAGGCCCTCATCACCGGCGGCGTCGCGGCCGTCGCGGCGGCGCTGTCCATCCTCATCGCGCTCGTCGTCTCCCGCGGCATCGTCGTCCCGCTGCGGCGCCTCACCGTCGCGGCCGGTCAGGTCCGCGAGGAGCTGCCGCGCCTCGTCGAGCAGGTGGCGGTGCCCGGTGAGACCCCCGACCTGACGCTGGCGAACCTGCCCGTGGAGTCGCGGGACGAGGTCGGGCGGCTCGCGCAGGCCTTCAACGACGTCAACGCCACCACCATCGAGGTCGCCCGCGAGCAGGCGGCGCTGCGCGGGTCGATCGCGGAGATGTTCGTCAACGTCGCCCGCCGCGACCAGGTGCTGCTCGGTCGCCAGCTCGCGTTCATCGACTCCCTCGAGCGCTCGGAGGAGGACCCGGCGACGCTGGCGAACCTGTTCCGCCTCGACCACCTCGCCACCCGCATGCGCCGCAACGCCGAGTCGCTGCTCGTGCTCGCCGGCATCGACTCCGGCCGCCGCCTGCGCGAGGCGATGCCGCTGTCGGACGTGGTCCGCACCGCGTCGTCCGAGATCGAGCAGTACGACCGCGTGCAGCTCGACCTCGGCGCCGACCCCCTGATGCACGGCTTCAACGCCCTGGCCGCCGCGCACCTGCTCGCGGAGCTGCTCGAGAACGCCACCCTGTTCTCGGAGCCCGGCACGCCGGTGCAGGTCGCCACAGCCGTCGAGGACGACCACGTGGTGGTGCGCATCGCCGACCAGGGCCTCGGCATGGCCCCCGACGAGCTGTCCGCGGCGAACGCCACCATCCGGTCGACGTCGCCCACCGAGGCGCTCGGCGCCCAGCGGCTCGGCCTGTACGTGGTCGCCCGGCTGTCGCAGCGCCTCGGCGCGCGCGTCCGGCTGGAGCGGGCCCGGTCGACCGCGTCGTCCGGCACGCTCGCCGTCGTCGAGTTCCCCGTCGCGCTGTTCACGGCCCACGACCCGGCGCTCGCCGGCGGGCTCGCCGGGCCGCAGCGCGCCTCCGGCCCCGAGACGGGCGCGCTGCCCGCCGCCGAACCGCCCGTCGCCGTGCCCGTCGACCTCGCCGCGCTGACCGACGGCGCCACGCCGACGGGACTGCCGCGCCGCCGCACGCCCGGGGCGTCGCCCGACGGGGCGCCGGCCGAGCAGGACGTGGTGCTGCCCGCGCCCGCCGAGGCGACCCTGGCCCCCGAGGTGGCCGCCGAGGCCGGCGGCTGGACGCCGATGGTCGCACCGGGCGGGGGGCCGGCCGCGCTCCCCAGCCGCGGCGCGGCGCTGCCGACCCGCGGCCCCGCGGGGGCCACCGAGACCCCCGGCGCCGGCGAGGACCCGACGACCGCGGAGCGGACGCCCGCGGCCCCGCGCGGCGGCCTGTTCGCCGGCTTCCGCGGACGCGACGCGCTCGCCGCCGGCGGTGCACCCGTCGCCGCCGGTCCCGGCCCGGACGGACCCGTGCCCGGCGCGACCGCGGCGCCCGCCGAAGAGCCGTCCCTCCGGGAGGCCCCGGTCCCCGGGTGGCCCACGGACGTGCCGGAGGGCGACCGTGCGGCGTCCGCGTGGCCGCTGCCCGACGCCCCCGCGGCGGCGGACGAGCCCGCTGCCGCCGCCCCCCCGGAGCCGGAGCCGCTCGTGGTCCCCGGCCTCGTGCCCGACGACCCCGCGCTCGAGTCGCAGGTCTGGGCCGGGACGGCGTTCGCGCCGCCGGACCCGTCGCGCTGGTCCGACGAGACGCAGGTCCTCCCGCCGCAGGGCACCACCCCCGCGACGACGCCGGCCCGGGACGACGTGCCCGGCGCCGCGTGGGACGTCGAGACCGCCTGGCGGTCGGGGGAGCCCGGGGACGCCGTGGCCCCCGGAGCGGGTCCCGCCGTGCCGGGGCCGGTCGCGCCGGAGCCGTTCCCGCCGACCACGCCGGACCCGGTGGCGCCGGACGCGGTCGCGCCGGACGCGTTCGCGCCGAGCCCGTTCGCGCCGAGCCCGTTCGCGCCGGTTGCCTTCCCGCCGGGCGAGCCCGCGGTGGACGGTGCGGTGCCGGGTGCGTTCCTGCCGGGCGCGTTCGTCCCGGACGGCGGCGCCCCTGCGGCCGGGCCGGTGCCCGCCGCCGAGCCGGTGCCCGCCGTCGAGCCGCCCGCCGCGCCGCCTGCCCTCCCCGACTTCGCGGAGCTCGTGCGCGGCGACGACCCGGCCCCGCCCGCCGAGCGGCCGCGCCGGCAGCGCGCCCGTCGCTCGTTCTTCTCGCTGCGCCGCCGGCGGGAGGCACCCCCCGTCGCTCCGGCCGCGCCCGCTGCTGCTGCCCCCGCCCCTGCCGCGTCCCCGGCCGTGCCGGCGCCGGCAGCACCGGCGCTCCCCGCACCGGCCGCGTCCCCGGCGGCCCCCGCCCGACGGTCCGCCCGTGGCGCGCACGCCGCCCCGGAGCCCACCGCCCCGGAGCCCACTGCCGCGCAGCTCCCCGCCCCGCAGCTCCCGGCACCGCACCCCCCGGCACCGCAGCCCGGCGACCCCACGGGGGCCGCGCCCGGCGCAGCACCCGCCCCGGGCGGCGCCGCGTGGCTGCCCGCCGCGGGCTGGCACCCGCTTGACACGCCGGCCCCGGACGCCGCGGCGCCCGCCGGTGCGTTCCCCGTCGACCCGTTCCTCGCCCCGCCGGCGCCCGTCGCCGACGGGCACGACGCGGTGCTGCCCGCCCCGGGGGTGCCCGAGCCGTTCGCCCCGGCCGGGCCCGTGCCGGCGCCCGACCTGTCCGCCGGCTCCGCCGACCTCGTCCCGCCGCTGTCCGCCCTGGCGCCCGCCGTGGCGCAGTCCGACGCCGACGGCGAGGCCGCGTGGTCGGTCGCCCCCCCGGCCGACGACGCCGGACCGCTCCGGCGCCGGACTCCCGGCGCGGTCCCGCCGCCCGCCCCTGAGCCGGCCGCGGCACCCGCCGGCGAGCGCCGCCCGCCGCGGGACATCAGCACCTGGGCGTCGGCCTGGTCGCCGCAGGGCCCGGGCGGCCCGCAGGCCACGTCCTGGCCGGCCCCCGCGCAGGCGACGGCGTCCGAGCCGGCTGCCGGCGCCGAGGGCGCCCGCCAGCCGGGCGGCATGGACCCGGAGGCCGCCGCGATGCTCGCCCTGCGAGCCGACATCCAGGAGCAGGCGTTGAGCGAGCTGAGCCAGCTGTCCGCGTACCGGCCGAAGATCGACGCGCGGCCGGCCGGGGAGTCGCTGACGCGCCGCGTGCCGACCTCGATCCCGGCAGCCCCCGAGCTGTCCGCGCCCGAGCCGGGCCGGGCGGCCGCGCGGGACGCCGACGGGCTGCGTGACCGCCTGTCGAGCTTCCAGTCCGGGACCCGCCGGGGCCGTCGTGCCCTCGCGGCTCCTGACGCGGACGGCGAGCCGTCGCCGTCCGCCGCCACCGACCAGCAGCCCGTCCCGCCGTCGCCGTCATGGTGACACCCGTTCCCGCAGCCGCACACCGCGGGCCTGCACCACGTCAGGAGGATGCGTGACCACCCTCAGCACCGAGGCCGCCAACTTCGGCTGGCTGCTGGACAACTTCGTCCGGACCGTGCCCGGCACCCAGCACACGCTCGTGGTGTCGGCGGACGGCCTGCTCATGGCGATGTCCGAGCAGCTCGACCGGACCAGCGGCGACCAGCTCGCCGCGATCGTCGCCGGCATGTCCAGCCTGACCCGCGGCGCCGCCCGCCAGCTCCGCGCCGGGGACGTCCGGCAGGCCATCGTCGAGATGGACAACCTGTTCCTGTTCCTCATGAGCGTCTCGAACGGCTCCGTGCTCGCCGTCGTGGCGGACGCCACGTGCGACGTCGGCCTGATCGGGTACGAGATGGCCATGCTCGTGTCGCGCACCGAGGCGACGCTCACGCCGCAGCTCATCTCCGAGATGCGCGGCAGCCTGCCCGTCGACGGCGCGACCCGCGCTCCGACCGTGTGAGCGCCGGATGAGCGAGAGCGAGTTCGAGACCCGGACGGTGCGCCCGTACGCCCTCACCGGCGGCCGGGTGCGCTCCGACCGGTCCGACTACCCCCTCGAGGCGCTGGTCGAGCTGCTCCCCGACGGGGTGGCCGGACAGGGCCTGACGCCGGAGAAGCGCGCGATCCTCCAGCACGCCTCCCACGGCTACATCTCGGTCGCGGAGCTGTCCGCGCTGCTGCACCTGCCGATCGGCGTGATCCGCGTGGTGGTGTCCGACCTGGTCGACGCCGGCTACGTCCGTGTCCACGCCTCCGACCCGGTCGAGGTCCGCACCGGGCAGTCGCCCGCCCTGTCCCTCAGCGTCCTGGAGAGTGTTCTCAATGGCATTTCCGCCCTCTGACGCCGCCCCGGCGCTGTCGTCCACGGTGCCGACCGCCCGGCAGGCCGGTGCCGCCGGCACGCTCGGGGCCGCGCCCACCGTCGTGAAGATCGTCGTGGCCGGCGGGTTCGCGGTCGGCAAGACCACGTTCATCGGGTCCATCTCGGACATCGAGCCGCTCAACACCGAGGCCGCGATGACCGAGCACTCCGTCGGCGTGGACGACGCCGGAGGCGTGTCCGACCGCAAGACGTCGACGACCGTGGCCATGGACTTCGGCCGCATCGCCCTGCCCGGGTCGCTCTGGCTGTACCTGTTCGGCACGCCCGGGCAGGACCGGTTCCTGTTCATGTGGGACGACCTGGTGCGGGGTGCGATCGGCGCCGTCGTGCTGGTCGACACGGACCGGCTCGACCAGTGCTTCCCGGCGGTCGACTACTTCGAGTCCCGCGGCATCCCGTTCGTCGTGGGGGTCAACTGCTTCGACGGCATCGCCAAGCACCGGCTGGAGGACGTCCGCGAGGCGCTCGCCATCCCGGCGCACGTGCCGGTGCTCTACACGGACGCCCGCTCGCGGACGGCCACGAAGCAGACCCTCATCGCCCTGGTGCAGCTCGCGATGGAGCGGCTCCGGGGCGCGTGACGCCGCAGGTCGGGGGCCTCCGCGAGCCCGGCACCGCCCGATAGGGTGCCAGGCGTGCGGGTCTACGCCGACGGGTCGGCGCTCGTCCGCTACCTCCCGGGATCGGAGCACCACGAGGACTGGCTGAGGTGGGCGGACCGGCGCGGGCCCGATCTCCTCGTCACGTCGCTGTCCCTGAGCGAGCTGCGCGCCGCGGTCGCCGAGGCACCGGCGGACGTCCGCGCGCTCGCGCACGACGTCGCCGAGGGCCTCGAGGTGGTCCGGTACCACGACCAGGCGCTCAGGCTGGCCTCGATGACGACGGGCGTCCTGACGCCGTTCGCGGCGCTGCACCTGGGGGTCGCGGCCACCCACCCGGACGTGACCGCGTTCGCGTCGTACGACCGCCGGCTGGTCGCGGTCGCGGCCATCCACGGGCTGGAGATCGTGTCGCCCGGGCTGCCGCCGCAGTGGTGGGTCTGACGACCGCGACCGGCTGCGGGTGCCGGCGGGCGGGCCGAGCGCCTACGGTCGGGGCATGACCACGCTCGACCTGACCGGGCGCACGGCGCTCGTGACCGGATCCACCCAGGGCATCGGCGCGGCGATCGCCGCGGGCCTGGCGCGCGCCGGTGCCCGGGTCGCCGTCAACGGCCGCTCCGGGGCGTCCGTCGCCGCCGCCGTCGACCGCCTCGCCGCCGAGGGCGCCGGGCAGCTCGTCGCGGCGCCCGGCGACGTCACGACGCAGGAGGGGGTCGACGCGGTCCGCGCCGTCGTCCCGCACGTCGACGTCCTGGTCAACAACCTCGGCGTCTTCGAGGCCCGGCCGGCCCTGGAGATCGACGACGACGAGTGGCGCCGGTACTTCGAGGTCAACGTGCTGTCCGCCGTGCGGCTGATCCGCACCTACCTGCCGGGCATGACCGCCGCCGGCTGGGGCCGGGTGCTGAGCATCGCGTCCGACTCCGCCGTCGTGATCCCCGCCGAGATGATCCACTACGGCACGTCGAAGACGGCGCTGCTCGCCGTCACCCGCGGCTTCGCGAAGGAGGCCGCGGGCACCGGCGTCACCGTCAACTCCGTCATCGCCGGCCCGACCCGCACCGGCGGCGTCGAGGACTTCGTGTACTCCCTGGTGGACCGCGACCTGCCGTGGGACGAGGCGCAGCGGGAGTTCATGCGGCGGTACCGGCCGCAGTCGCTGATCCAGCGCCTCATCGAGCCGGAGGAGATCGCGAACCTCGTCGTGTACCTGGCGTCGCCGCTCGCGTCCGCGACCACCGGCGGGGCGCTGCGCGTGGACGGCGGCTACGTCGACGCGATCCTGCCCTGACCGCGTGGCCCTGACCGCCTGACCGCCTGACCGCCTGACCCCGGCGCCCGCGTCGCAGCGCTCGGACGCCCGGACGCCCGTCGCCCCGCCCGCCTGACGTGGGCGTTTGTCTCCCGCGGGCCCGGACCCGTACTGTCATCCCGAAGCGCTTCGAGGGTGAGGACAGCAGTGGCCACGATCAGCGACGTCGCCCGGGTCGCCGGGGTGTCGATCAGCACCGTCTCGGCGGCGCTGAGCGGCAAGCGGCACGTGGCCAGCGACACCCGCAGCCGCATCGAGGCCGTGGCCCGCACGATGGGCTACCACCCCAACGCCGGTGCCCGGATGCTCGCGGGGACGCGCGCCCAGATGCTCGCCCTGTCGGCCCCGCTGCACGCCGACACCTCGACCCCCGCGCACATGCGCTTCGTGCTCGCCGTCACGACGGCCGCCCGGGCGCACGGCTACGACACGCTGCTGCTGGTCGAGGACGAGGCGGCGGCCGGCATCGAGCGGGTCAGCGCGAGCGCGCTCGCCGACGGCATCGTCGTCATGGACGTCGACGCGCGCGACCGCCGGGCCGACCAGCTGCGGTCCGGCCGGTACCCCGCGGTGTTCCTCGGCGTCCCGGACGACCCGACGGGCCTGCGGTGCGTCGACCTGGACTTCGCGGCGGCCGCGCGCCTGTGCCTGGACCGGCTGGCCGGCCTGGGGCACCGCGCGGTGGGCCTGGTGGGTCAGCCGGAGGTCACGTACGAGCGCGGGACGAACTACGCGCGGGTCTTCCGTGACGCCTTCGTGGCGCACGCGGCGGCGACCGGGCTGCGGTGCGAGGTCGTGACGCCCGAGCCGGGACGCCTCGGCGCGGACGCCGCGCTGCCCCGGCTGCGCCGGCTCCTGCCGGACGTCAGCGCGGTCGTGCTCAACGCGAGCGAGCTGACGACGCACCGGTTCGTGCGGTCCTGCCTCGAGGCCGGGCTGCGCATCCCGGGCGACCTGTCGCTCGTCGTCGCGGGCGCGAGCTTCGACACCAGCGACGACGACGTCCCGCTGGACACCGTGCCGCTGCCGGCGGCGACCATGGGCGCGCGCGCCGTGCAGCTGCTGGTCGACCGCATCGAGGGGGCGAGCGAGCCGGTCGTCGAGCGGCTCGCCCCGACCTACGTCGAGCGCGGCTCCGTCGCGGCGCCGGACGCCGCCTAGCACCCATGAGCACCACGTCGGGGCGCCGCACGGCGTCGATGCGAAGCGCTTCGGGAACGACGCGCGCAGAGAGGGGAACGGTGACCGAGGACAACGAGCTGGTCTACGGCGGGGACTACAACCCCGACCAGTGGCCGCGGGAGACCTGGGACGAGGACATCCGCCTCATGCGCCAGGCGCACGTGAACCGGGTGACCCTCGGCGTCTTCTCCTGGTCGAGCCTCGAGCCGCGCGAGGGCGAGTACGAGGTCGAGTGGCTCGACACGATCATGGACAAGCTGGCGGACGCCGGCATCGGGGTCGTGCTCGCCACCCCCACCGCGTCGCCGCCGCCGTGGTTCTCGCTCGCGCACCCCGAGGCGCTGCCCGTCCGCCCCGACGGCGTGCGCCTGGTGCACGGCAGCCGGGACACCTACAACCCCGCCGCGCCGGCGTACCGCGAGGCCGCCGTGCGGATCACGCGCATGCTCGCCGAGCGGTACGGGCAGCACCCGGCGCTGCGGATGTGGCACCTGCACAACGAGTACGGCACCGTCTCGCACGGGCCGGTGAGCGACGAGGCGTTCCGGGTCTGGCTCCGCGCGCGTTACGGCACGCTCGAGGCGCTGAACGCGGCGTGGTGGACGGCGTTCTGGTCGCAGGGCTACGGCGCCTGGGAGGAGATCCTCACCCCGCGCGCCACGCAGTACCTGCCGAACCCGGCGCACGTGCTCGACTTCAAGCGGTTCTCCGCCGACCTGCTGCGCGACTGCCTGCGCGACCAGGTGGAGGTGGTCCGCGCCGTCACGCCCGACGTGCCGGTCACCACCAACTTCATGCTCCCGTCGTGGCACCACTACGACGAGTGGGACCTCGCCGCCGAGATCGACACGGTGTCGATCGACCACTACCCGGCCGCGCGGGACGTGGAGGGCGAGGTGCACGCCGCGTTCGGCGCGGACCTGGCGCGCTCGTTCAACGGCGGCCGCCCGTGGACGCTCATGGAGCAGGCCACGAGCACGGTCTACGACTACGCGGCCGGCCGCATCTTCGCCAAGGAGCCCGGCCGCCTCGAGCGGAACACGATGCAGTACCTGGCCCGCGGGGCGACCGGCAGCCTGTTCTTCCAGTGGCGCAACGGGCGCGGCGGCGCCGAGATGTTCCACTCGCCGATGGTGCCGCACACCGGGCCCGACTCCCGGGTGTTCCGCGAGATCTGCGACCTCGGCGCCACGCTCGGCCGGCTCGGCGAGCTCGCGGCCCCGCCCGCGGACGGCGGGCCGGTCAACCGGAACCGCGTCGCGTTCGTGTGGGACTCGACGGCCTGGTGGTCCTCCGAGACGCGCGCCATGCCGACCGACGACCTGAGCTTCCTCGACGCCGTGCGGGCCGCCCACCGCGCGCTGTGGTGGGAGGGCATCGGCTGCGACGCCGTCCGCCTGGGCGACGACCTGAGCGCGTACGACGTCGTGCTGGTGCCGAGCAAGCTCGCCGTGAGCGACGACGAGGCGCAGGCGCTGCGCCGCTTCGTCGAGCAGGGCGGCACGGCCGTCGTCTGGTACTTCGCGGGCTCCACCGACGAGCACCTGCGCGTGCGCCAGGGCTCCTTCAGCGGGGCGTTCGCCGACCTGCTGGGCATCCGGGTGGAGGAGCTCCACCCGCTCGCACCCGGCGAGACCGTCACGCTCGACGACGGGTCCACCGGCGACTGCTGGTCGCAGCTCGTGCAGCTGCGCGGCGCCGAGGCGCTCGCCCACGTGACCGGGGGCGTGCTCGACGGGGTCCCCGCGATCACCCGCCACGACGTCGGCGCCGGTGCGGCGTACCACGTCGGCACCCGCCTGGAGCCGGGGGCCCTGCGCCGGCTGCTGGCCGACGTCGTCACGCGCGCCGGCGTCACGCGCGACCACCCCGCGGCGGGTGACGGCCTCGAGGTCGTGCGGCGCCACGCCGGAGCCGGCACCTACCTCCTCGCCGTCAACCACGACGAGGTCCCCCGCGCGCTCACGGTCGACGGGCACGACCTGCTCGCCGACCGTCCCGTCGCCGGCGAGGTCGTCCTCGCCCCCGGCGCGCACCTCGTGCTGCGGGAGACCGCGCGCACGCCCCTCCCAGCCCGGCCGGTCGACCCCGTCCAGCCGACCCCCTGAAAGGAAGCCAACGATGGCACGTTCCTCCCGCCTGCTCGCCGCGACCTCGGTCGTGGTGGGAGCAGCCCTCGCGCTCACCGCGTGCTCGTCCTCGTCCGACGACTCCGGTGGCGACACCGGTGCCGCGGGACCCGTCACCCTGGAGTTCTGGGGCTGGGCCACCGGCCTGGAGGACGCGGTCGCCCTCTGGAACGAGGAGAACCCCGACATCCAGGTCGACTTCTTCCGGATGACCGGCGACGACGGCGACAAGATCCCCGCGGCGATCGACAACGGCACGGCGCCGGACGTCGTGCAGATGTCCGTGCACTCGATCCCGTCGCACGTCATCGCCAACCGGCTGACCGACCTCACCGAGTACGTCGGCGACCTGGAGGACGACTTCACCGAGGCGTCCTGGGCCAACGTCACGTTCGACGGCAGCACCTACGCGGTGCCGCAGGACTTCGGGCCGAACGCCCTGATGTACCGCAGCGACATCTTCGAGCAGCACGGCCTGACGGTCCCGACCACGTGGGACGAGTACCTCGAGACTGCCCGCGCGCTGAAGGCGGCCGACCCGGACCTCTACATCGCCCAGATGTCGCCCAACGAGACGGGCTACTGGATCGCCGACGTCTGGCAGAACGAGGGCTCCTGGTTCGGCATCGACGGCGACGCGTGGACGGTCGACGTGAACGACGAGGCCAGCAAGGAGGTCGCCGAGCGGTGGCAGACCCTGCTGGACGAGGACCTGGTCAAGGTCGTCGACATGTGGACCCCCGAGTACTGGGCGGAGATCAACGCCGGCACCATCGCGACGATCAACTACGCCGCCTGGTTCCCGGCGATGCTCGAGGCCAACGCGGCTGACCTGGCCGGCTCCTGGTCGGTGGCGCCGAGCCCGGTGTCCGAGGCCGGCTCGACGGCCGCGGGCGCGGGTGACTCCTCCGTCGACGTCATCCCGACCGGCACCGAGGACGTGGCGCAGGCCGCGCAGTTCCTCACCTGGCTCAACACGTCCGACGAGTCGCTCGACATCCTGGTCGGCGAGAACAGCATGTTCCCGGCGGCCCTGTCCGGCCTGCAGAGCGACGCGCTGCACCAGCCGAACGAGTACTTCGGCGGCCAGGTCGTCAACGACGTCTTCGCGGAGGCCGCGGAGAACGTGCCGGCCTCCTGGGTCGACGGCCCGGTCTACGACCTGGTGCAGGACAACATCAAGGACCAGTTCGCCAAGGTCGGCAACGGCGCGCAGACGTTCGAGCAGGCGCTCGACGCCGCCGCCGAGTACGCCCGGACCCAGCTCGAGCAGCAGGGGCTGAACGTCAAGTGACGACCGCGACGGCCACGGCCGTCCGTCGCACCCCCCGCCGGCGCCCGCGCGCCGGCGGGGGGCAGCGCCGGGCCCCGTACCTGTTCCTCGCACCGTTCCTGGTGCTGTTCGCCGTGTTCACGATGGCGCCCATCGTGCTCGCCGTGTACTCGAGCTTCTTCCAGACGAGGCGCAGCGGGCTGGGCTTCGGCGGCGAGGGCGAGGTCGTGTTCGCCGGCCTCGACAACTACGTGCGGGCGCTGTCGAACGACGGGTTCGTCGCCGGCTTCGGGCGGATGCTCGGGTACGGCGTCGTGCAGGTCCCCGTGATGCTCGGCCTGGCGCTCGTGCTGGCCCTGCTCTTCGACACCGCGCTCGTGCGCTGGAAGCCGTTCTTCCAGCTCAGCGTGTTCATGCCCTACGCGGTGCCGTCCGTCGTCGCCGCCCTCATCTGGGGCTTCCTCTACCAGCCGCGGGTCAGCCCGATCGTCGAAGGCCTCCGCTCCGTGGGGTGGGACGTCAGCTTCCTGTCGCCCGACGTCGTGCTGTGGTCGCTGGCGAACGTGGCCGTCTGGTCGGTGACCGGCGTCAACATGGTCATCCTGTTCTCGGCGCTGCAGTCCGTGCCGCGGGAGATCTACGAGGCCGCGCGCATCGACGGCGCGAGCGAGCTGCGCACCGCGCTGTCCATCAAGATCCCGATGATCATGCCGTCGCTCACGCTGACGTTCCTGTTCTCGATCATCGGGACGATGCAGCTGTTCAACGAGCCGATGACGATGCGGGCCGTCACGTCCAACATCAGCGGCGACTACACGCCCAACATGGCGATCTTCCAGGCGACCACGCTCGGCGGCGACGTCAACCTCGGGTCGGCCATGGCGGTCGTGCTGGGGCTCGTCATCTTCGTGCTGTCGCTGGTCGTGCAGGGCGTCTCGCGGCGCCGGAACGGAGCTGACCGATGAGCGTCGCCACCACCGCGCGCCCGACCACCGCGGCGCGTCGCCGCCCGCGCACCACGCAGGAGGGCGAACGCCCCTCGGTGCGCTCGCGGGTGCTGGCCGGGGTCGTCATGGTCCTGGTCGCGCTGTACTTCCTCGTGCCGATCTACTGGCTGGTGGTCGCCGCGACCAAGTCGACCGCCGACCTGTTCGGGACGCCCGGGTTCTGGTTCGCGGACCTGCAGCTCGGCCAGAACCTCGTGGACCTGTCGACCTACGACGGCGGCATCTTCTGGCGCTGGATGCTCAACTCCCTGGTGTACTCGGGCCTCGGCTCGGTCCTCATGACGCTCGTGAGCCTGGCGTCGGGGTACGCGCTGGCGATCTACCGGTTCCGCGGGCGGGCGTTCGTCATCGCGCTCGTGCTGGGCTCGATGCTCGTGCCGCAGACCGTCCTCGCGCAGCCGATCTACCAGCTGCTCGTCGAGATCGGCCTGAACAACACCATGCTCGGCGTCCTGCTGCCGACCATCGCCTACCCGTTCGGCGTGCTGCTCGCGTTCACCTACGCCCAGGCGTCGGTGCCGCAGGAGATCGTCGAGGCCGCGCGCCTGGACGGTGCGGGCGAGGTGCGGACGTTCTTCTCGATCGGGCTGCGGATGCTCTCCACGGGCGGCGTCACGATCCTGCTGTTCGCCTTCATCGCGAGCTGGAACAACTTCATGCTCCCGCTGCTGGTGCTCAGCGACACGCGGCTGCAGCCGGTCACGGTCGGCCTGTCCGGCTGGAGCCAGGCGGCCATCACGGTGCCGGGCCTGCAGACGCTCGTCGTCGTCGGCGCGCTGCTGTCCGTGGTCCCGATCATCGCGGTGTTCCTGAGCCTGCAGCGGTTCTGGAAGTCGGGTCTCTCGGCAGGTGCCGTGAAGATGTGACGGCGCCGCGCCCCACCCCCATGCACGCAGACGACGTAGACGACACGGACAGCAGGCGATGAAGTTCACCGACGGTTTCTGGCAGGCCCGCCCGGGCGTGGAGCGGCTCCTCGCGCGCGAGGCGTACGCGATCGACGACCGCGGCGACGCGCTGCGCGTCCTCGCACCGACCAAGGAGATCGGGCGGCGCGGCGACACGCTGAACCGGCCGGCGCTGACGGTGACGCTCGACTCCCCGCTCGAGGGTGTCGTGCGGGTCCGCGTCGAGAACCACCGCGGGGGCGCCCCCGCGCCCGGGTTCGGGCTGCCGGGCTCCCGCGGGTCGGTCGGCGTCACGGGCACCGACGCCGACGGGGCGACGCTCACGTCCGGCCCGCTGACGGCCCACGTGCACCGGGGTGCGCCGTTCGGCATCGCGTTCACGGCCGAGGACGGCACCCCGCTCACGCGCACCGGCCCCGACGGGGTGGCGCGCGTGCGGCTCGACGCGCACGCGGCCGTCGCCGTCGAGCCGGTGGGGGAGACCGGCGTCAGCCCCGACGGGCGCGCGCCCGCCGGGACCTACCTCGTGGGGCGGCTCGGGCTGGGCGTCGGCGAGCTGGTCTACGGGCTGGGGGAGCGGTTCGGGCCGCTGACCAGGAACGGCCAGAGCGTCGACACCTGGAACGCCGACGGCGGCACCGCCAGCGAGCAGGCGTACAAGAACGTGCCGTTCTACCTGACGAACCGCGGCTACGGCGTGCTGGTCAACCACCCCGGGCACGTGTCGTTCGAGGTCGGCAGCGAGTCGGTCGGGCAGGTGCAGTTCGCGGTGCGCGGCGAGGTGCTGGAGTACCTGGTCGTCGCCGGGCCGACCCCCGCGGACGTGCTGCGCCGGTACACCGCGCTCACCGGGCGCCCGCCGGTCGTGCCGGCGTGGTCCTACGGGCTGTGGCTGTCGACGTCCTTCACCACGGACTACGACGAGCAGACCGTGACGTCGTTCGTCGACGGCATGGCCGAGCGCGGCATCCCGCTGTCGGTGTTCCACTTCGACTGCTTCTGGATGCGCGAGTTCCAGTGGACCGACTTCGAGTGGGACCCGCGCGTCTTCCCGGACCCCGAGGGCATGCTCGCGCGCCTGCACGACCGCGGGCTGCGCGTCAGCGCCTGGGTCAACCCGTACATCGCGCAGGCGTCGCCGCTGTTCGACGAGGCGCGGGAGGCCGGGTACCTGGTACGCCGGCCGGACGGCTCCGTGTGGCAGTGGGACATGTGGCAGGCCGGCATGGGCCTGGTCGACTTCACGAACCCCGCCGCGACCGCCTGGTACCAGGGCTACGTCCGGCGGCTGCTGCGTCAGGGCGTCGACGCGGTCAAGACCGACTTCGGCGAGCGCATCCCCACCGACGTGGTGTGGCACGACGGGTCCGACCCCGAGGCCATGCACAACCTCTACGCGCACCTGTACAACCGCGCGGTGTTCGACGTCCTGGAGTCCGAGCGCGGCACCGGCGAGGCCGTCGTGTTCGCGCGGTCGGGCACGGCCGGCGGGCAGACGATGCCCGTGCACTGGGGCGGCGACAACTCCTCGTCGTTCGAGTCGATGGCCGAGACCCTGCGCGGCGGGCTGTCGCTGTCGCTGAGCGGCTACGGGTTCTGGAGCCACGACATCGGCGGGTTCGAGGGGATGCCGGACCGCGAGGTGTTCATGCGCTGGCTGGCGTTCGGGCTGCTGTCCTCGCACAGCCGGCTGCACGGGTCGTCGAGCTACCGCGTGCCGTGGGCGTTCGACGAGGACGGCACCCCCGAGGGCGAGTCGGCCGTCGAGGTCGCGGCGTTCTTCACGCGGCTGAAGATGCGGCTCATGCCGTACCTGCTGCACGTCGGCCGGACCGTCCACGAGGAGGGTCTGCCCTTCACGCGGCCGATGGTGCTGGCGTTCCCCGACGACCCCGCCGTCGAGCACCTCGACCGCCAGTACCTGATCGGCGACGACCTGCTGGTGGCCCCGGTGCTCCAGCCCGGGGGCCGCGTGCGGTACTACCTGCCGGAGGGCCGGTGGACCCACCTGCTCACGGGCGAGGAGGCCACCGGCGGCTGGCGCGACGAGGTGCACGACGTGCTGAGCCTGCCGCTGTGGGTGCGCGAGGGCGCGGTGCTCGTCACGACCGACCGCGACGACCGCCCCGACCACGACCACACCGTCGACCCCCTGGTGACCGTGTACCCCGGCGGGCCGGCGCGGCGCACCGCGACGGTGACCGACCCGGCGTCGGACGCGCAGGTGACGTTCGACGTGGTGGACGACGGCGGCACGGTCACCGTGACCGCCACGCCCGCGTCGGCCTTCCGGGCGCGGCTGGGCCACGGAGCGGAGGTCACCTCGGTCGACGGGGTCGCCCGGCTCACCCGCTGAGCAGGGAACGGGTCCTGGTAGCGTGCCGCAGGATCCGGCGCGCTCCAGGATCCGGGAGGGCTGGCTGAGCGGCCGAAAGCGACGGTCTTGAAAACCGTTAGTGCGGTGACCCCGTACTCAAGGGTTCGAATCCCTTGCCCTCCGCCGAGCGGTGGTGAGGCGACGTGCGGTCGTCACGCCGGACGCCTCGCCAGCAGTGCGGCGACGTCGGACTGCCCCTCGATCCACGACGCGAGGTCGGGGTCGACGTACCCGGCGACGGTGAGGATCGCGGCCCGGTCCTGCTCGAGGGCGCGCGGCCAGATGCGGTGGTGGTGGCTCATCCGGTTCCGGAGGTCACGAAGCGCCTCGACGGGGTCGGCGACCGTCTCACGGGTGCGGTTCGGCGCGTGCGGGAACGCCGCCGCGAGGTCCGGCCAGAGGCGGGTGCTCCACCTCCGCGACACGAGCTGGTGCCAGAGGCCGAACGTCGTCTCGGAGATCACCTGCCCGTGCGACAGGGACTTGCGGTTGCTCCTCACGCGCCCCTTCGCGGACGCGAGGTCCCGGTACGGCTGGGCGTGCCTGCCGACGCCCAGCCGGTCGCGCCCCAGCTCGCCGGTCGGGTCGTCGATCCAGTCGCCGGAACGCTCGAGCCGCGCGTGGCGCGCCGTCATCCGCTCGTCCAGGGCGTTCCGGACCGCCACCTCGAGGTGTCCGAGGTCGGTCCCGAGCGCCCCGGCCACCTTCGCGTTCCACACGTACAGGCCGTTCGCGCGGTCGAGGTCGTCGCCGCACTCGAGCAGGTAGCCGGCGATGCGTGCGGCACCGAGGTGCCTCGCGTGGAACGTGGACTGCATCGTGCCCTACCCGTAGACTGGTCCCAACGCCCCGGAACCGTCCCTGTAACCACCTCGGTGGTCGATCACACGGCCGGGGCTTCGTCGTGCTCCGGACGACCCTCGCAGCCGAGCGCGGTCAGGTGCCAGTCAGCCTCGTCCACCTCGTCGCTGGTGGTGCCGCCCGGATGTCCGCGGAACGTTGCAGGCCGGCGGGTCAGTCGTCCGCGACGTCGCCGTCGAGGTAGGACCACGCCCCGTCCTCCCGGACGAACCGGCTGACCTCGTGCAGGCTGCCGCGGCCGTCCGGTCCGCGGTGGTGCGCCCGGAACTCGACCGTGCCCGCGGTGTCGAACGGCCCGCCGGCGGTGGTCGCGAGGACGTCCAGCCGGTACCACCGCACGTCCGGGTCGAGCTCGAGGTCGCGCGGGCGGGTGCGCGGGTGCCAGGTGGCACGCAGGTACGCGACGTCGCCGACGGCGAACGCGCTGTAGCGGGAGCGCATGAGCTGCTCGGCGGTCGGCGCGGTGGCGTCCCCCCGGTGCAGCGGGCCGCAGCAGGCGTCATAGGTCTCGCCGCTCAGGCAGGGGCAGCGGTCGGGGGCGGGCACCGGTCCAGTATCCCGGGGCGGGCTCGCACGGACGGACGACCGGTGCGACGGACGTCCCGGCATCGCGGGTCGCGGCCCGTCATCATGGTGCGCGTGCCGACCCAGCCCACCGACGACGAGCTCGAGCTCATCCGCCAGTCCGGCGTCGCCCTGCGCGTCGGCCGGCTGAGCCTGTCCGCCGGCACCGGCTCGTACCGCGTGAAGTCGTCGATGGCCCGCGTCGCCCGTGCCATCGGGGTCGACCGGCACGAGGCGCACGTGACGCTCACCGAGATCACGACGACCTCGCACCGGGGCGCGAGCTTCCGCACGGAGGTCGCCGAGGTGCGGTCCGTCGGGATCAACGCCGACCGGCTCGCCGAGCTCGAGCGCCTCGCCGGGACGCTCGCCGCCTCGCCCCGCCGCGCGACCGTCGAGCAGGTCAGCGCCGAGCTCGACCGCATCGAGCGCAAGCCGCCCCTGTACCCGGACGTCGTCAACGCGCTCTGGGCGGCGGTCGCGTGCGCCGCGTTCGCGTTCCTCAACCACGGCGGCCCGGTCGAGATGGGCGGGGCGTTCGTCGCCGCGTGGCTCGGGCAGCTCACGCGACGGCTGCTGCTGCACCGCGGGTTCAACCAGTTCGGCGTGACGATGCTGGCGGCGGCGGTCGCGTGCCTGGCGTACCTGGGGCTGGTCTCCGTGCTGCACGGCCTGGGGGCGACGGAGGTCCGCCACGCGGCCGGCTACGTCTCCGCGGTCCTGTTCCTCGTGCCCGGGTTCCCACTGGTGACCGGCGGCCTGGACCTGGCGAAGCTCGACTTCTCCGCCGGCGTCGCCCGGCTCACGTACGCGCTGATGATCCTCACGTCCGCCGCGCTCGCGGTCTGGGGCGTGTCGATCGCGGTGGGCCTGTCGCCCGACCCGGAGGCCGGGCCGGCGCTCGCACCGGAGGTGCAGCTCGCCCTGCGGACGGTCGCGAGCTTCGTCGGAGTGCTCGGGTTCGCGCTCATGTTCAACAGCCCGTGGCGGATGGCGCTCGGCGCGGCCGCTGTCGGCATGGTCGCGAACACGGGCCGGCTGTACCTCGCGGACACCGGCGTGGCCGCGCAGGCCGCCGCCGCGGGCGCCGCGCTGCTGGTCGGGCTGCTCGCCGCGGCGATCGCCCCGCGGCTCGGCGTCCCGCGCATCACGGTCTCCGTGCCCGCGGTCGTCATCATGGTCCCGGGCGTCTCCGCGTACCGGGCGGTGTTCTACCTGTCGAACGGCGACACCACCGAGGCGCTCGCGTACGGCGTGCAGGCCGGGCTGGTCGTGGTGGCGCTCGCGGTGGGCCTCGCGGTGGCCCGCATGCTCACGGACCGGGAGTGGGCGTTCGAGCACTGACGGGCGCTTTGCCGCCTGCCGCCGGCGCCCGGTACCCTGGTCCGACCTGGAGACGTCGCATAGTCAGGTCTAGTGCGCGACCCTGCTAAGGTCGTGAAGGGGCAACCCTTCCGTGGGTTCAAATCCCACCGTCTCCGCCGTGTGGCGCCCTCGGGGCGCCGACGACCAGCCCGGACCCGCGAGGGCCGGGCTGCTGTCGTCCCAGGGCCGGGGAGCTGCCGGGTCCCGGTGCGTGGACGCGTCCCGCTCCCCGAGCGCGACGCGTCCCGCTCCCCGAGCGCGCTGGGCACCTGATCGACGAGGGATGTGGCGGCCGGGGGTCACCGGCGCCCGTCGTGGCGACCCCCGGCGCGCACGTCAGCTCGTCAGCCACTCCAGGATGTCGGCGTTGATGACCGCGGCCTGCGTGGTCGGCATGCCGTGCGGGAAGCCCGCGTACGTCTTGAGCGTGCCGTTCGGCAGCAGCTCCGCGCTCAGCGGCCCGGAGTCGGCGTACGGCACCACCTGGTCGTCGTCGCCGTGCATGACCAGGACCGGCACCGTGATCTGCTTCAGGTCCTCGGTGAAGTCGGTCTGGGAGAACGCGACGATGCCGTCGTAGTGGGCCTTCGCGCCGCCCATCATCCCCTGGCGCCACCAGTTCTCGATGATGGCCTCCGACGGCTCCGCGCCCGGGCGGTTGAACCCGTAGAACTGCTCCGACGCCAGCGCGCGGTAGAACTCCGAGCGGTGCTCCGCGACCTGCACCTGCAGGCCGTCGAAGAACTCCTTCGGCAGGCCGCCGGGGTTCGCCTCCGTCCGCACCATGATCGGCGGCACCGCGCTGATCAGCACCGCGCGCGCCACCCGGTCCTGGCCGTGCCGGGCGATGTAGTGCACGACCTCCCCGCCGCCCGTGGAGTGCCCGACGTGGATCGCGTCGTGCAGGTCCAGGTGCGCGGTGAGCGCCGCGAGGTCGTCCGCGTAGTGGTCCATGTCGTGCCCGTCGGCGACCTGCGACGACCGGCCGTGGCCGCGCCGGTCGTGCGCGACCACCCGGTACCCGTGCTGGAGGAAGAACAGCAGCTGCGCGTCCCAGTCGTCGGCGGACAGCGGCCAGCCGTGGCTGAAGACGATCGGCTGACCGGACCCCCAGTCCTTGTAGAAGATCTCGACGCCGTCGGTCGTGGTGATGGTGCCCATGGCTCCTCCTGTGGTCCTCGGCGGGCCTCCCGCAGACCCAGGATCCGGTCGCCGTGGCGGACGGTCTTGGACGGCCCGGCACTGTACTGGCCCGATCGCGCACGCCTAGGGTCGGCTCATCCGCAGAAGGGGGTCTGCGTGTCCGCCCTGATCGCCATCGAGGACCTGCCGGTCACCGACCGGGTCGAGCTGCTGCGCGAGCACATGCTGCGCGCGCCCGTGCCGCTGGAGCTGCGCCCGTACCCGGGGGTGGAGCTGCGGGCGCGGTCGCGGGTCGCGGACCTCGGCCGGGTGCACGTGCTCACCAGCCTCGGCACCGGCGCCACCGTGGTCCGCTCGGAGCGGCTCGCCCGGGACGGCACCGAGCCCCGGGCCGTCCTGACCCTGCTGGCCGCCGGCCGCACCTGCGACCACCAGGACGGGCGGACCGCGCGGCTGCGGCCCGGCGCGCTGGTGCTCCACCGGACGTCCGCGCCCTACTGGGCGACGTTCCCGCACCGGACCCTGCGGGTCTCGTTCCAGCTGCCGCTCGCGGCGCTGCAGCTCCCCGAGGGCCTGGTGCGCGCGCTGACTGCGACCCCGATCGAGGCGGAGCCCGCGGTCGCCGAGGTCGTCGTCGGCCACCTGGCGCGGGTCGCCCGCACCGCCGCGGCGCTCACGCCGGACAGCCGCGCGGCCCTCGAGCGCCCGACGGTCGACCTGGTGCGGCTGCTGCTCGCGAGCCACGCGGGCCGGGTGGACCTCGCCCGGGACGCCCAGGCCGAGTCGCTGCGGACCCGGCTCTTCGAGTACGCGCGCCTGCACCTCGCGGACCCGGGCCTCGGCGCCCCGATGATCGCCGCGGCGATGGGGATCTCCGAGCGCTACGTCTACGCGCTGGCCCGGGACTCCGGCGTGTCGCTGGGCGACTGGATCCGCCGGGAGCGCGTCGACGCCGCCGCCGACCTGCTCGCACGGCCCGGGGCCGCGCGGGTGGGGATCGCGACGGTGGCGCACCGGCTCGGGTTCGCGGACCACTCGCACTTCACGCGGACGTTCCGGGCCGTGCGCGGCCAGACGCCGTCGCAGTGGCGCCGGTCCGCTCTGGCTGCGGAGGCTGCCGGGGCGGCGGAGGCGGCGGAGGCGGCGGAGGCTGCGGGGGCGGCGGAGGCTGCGCAGGCGGTGCGCGGCCGCTGACCGCGGCGGCAGGACCGGGACGCCGGGCACCCGCGGCGGGAAGCCGTCGCGCCCGGGTGCATCCGGCGGGCCGGTCCGCGCCGTAGAGGAGGTGTCAGCACACGCAGCCCCCGACGACGGGGGCACGGACCGAGGAGCACCACCATGCGTCACCGTCCGTTCGCCGCCGGAGCAGCCGGCATCGCCGTCACCGCCGTGGCCGTCGCCGCGGCCGCCCTGCCCGCCTCGGCGGCCACCACGGGCACCGCCTCCCTGGCGGTCCTGCACGGGGTCCCCGACCTCACCGTCGACGTCTGGGTCGACGGCGAGCGCACGCTCGACGACTTCACGCCCGGGACGCTCGCCGGGCCGCTCGACCTGCCGGCCGGCGCGCACACGGTCGCGATCACCGCCTCCGACGCGGCCGACGACAGCTCGCCCGCCATCGGCCCGGTCGACCTCACGCTCGACGCCGGTGCCAGCTACACCGCCGTGGCGCACCTCGACGAGGCGGGCGACCCGACCGCGACGCTGTTCACCAACGACATCTCGCCCGTCTCGGCCGGCGAGGGCCGGCTCACCGTGCGGCACACCGCCGCGGCGCCCGCCGTGGACGTGCTCGCCGGCGGCAGCCCGGTCATCACCGACCTCAGCAACCCCGACGAGCAGACCGTCACCGTGCCCGCCGGCACCGTCTCGGCCGCCGTCGCCGCCACCGGCACCACGGACCCGGTGATCGGCCCGACCGACCTCGACGTCGCCGAGGGCGTCAGCACCATCGTGTACGCGTGGGGCTCGCTCGAGGCCGGCAACCTGCAGCTCGCCGTCCAGACCATCGACGGCCTGCACTCCGCACCCGGCGGCGTGCCGTCCGGCGAGCTCGGTCTCGCCGCCGACGGGCCGTCGACCGGCCTGTGGCTCGGCGGCGCGGCACTCGTCGCCGCGCTCGGCGCCGTGCTGCTGACCACCCGCCGGCCGGCCGAGCAGCGCCGCCGCTGAGGGGGTCGGGGCGCGGCGACCGTCCCCGCGCCGCGCCCCGGCCCGTCCCACCGCCGTCGTGCGCCCCGGTCGCCGGGGCGCACGCCCGATCCCCGGAGCAGACCCGTGTCCCAGCAGCCCGTGGCCGGGCACCCCGACCCCCGGCCGGGTGACCCCCGGCCACGCCGCAGCCCCCGCGGCGTGGCCGGGCTCGTGGCGGTCGTCCTGGCGCTGCTCACGGCCGGGCTGGCGGTCGCGGCGGCGTGGGGAGCGGCACCGCCCGCCACGCGCCCGGACGCGCCACCCGCGCCGGAGGCGGCCCCCACCCCGTCCGCTGCGGCGGCGGACGGGGTGGGCGGCGACCGGCTCGGTGACCGGCCCGGCGCCTCCGCCGCCGGTGCCGTCCCGCTGGTGGCGGCCACGCCCCCGCCCGTGGCGGCCGCGTCCCCGACCGCGCCGGTGCGGGTCGTCGTCCCGGCGCAGCGGATCGACGTCCCGGTGGACCCGGTCGGGGTGGCCGCCGACGGGCGGATGGAGATCCCGCCGCTCGCCGAGAGGGGCGGCTGGTACCGGTTCGGGGCGGACCCCGGGGACACCGCCGGCACGACCGTCGTCGCGGCGCACGTGGACTCGGTGGCGTCCGGCGGCACCGGGCCGTTCGTGCGGCTCGTCGACGTGCGGCCGGGCGACCGCGTGGAGGTCACGCTCGCGGACGGCAGCACCCGGGCGTACGCCGTGGACGCGGTGACCCGGTTCCCGAAGACCGAGGCCCGCTGGCCGGACGTCTTCACCCGCGAGGGCCCGGCCCGGCTCGCCCTCGTCACGTGCGGCGGGTCGTTCGACCGCGCCGCGCGGTCCTACACCGACAACGTGCTGGTCGTCGCGACGCCCGTCGGCGCATGATGTCCGTGACGACCCCCGACGACGCCGTCCAGCGGAAGGC
This sequence comes from Cellulomonas olei, assembly GCF_039548315.1. Taxonomy (NCBI): domain Bacteria; kingdom Bacillati; phylum Actinomycetota; class Actinomycetes; order Micrococcales; family Cellulomonadaceae; genus Cellulomonas; species Cellulomonas olei. The sequence continues at coordinate 110,490 of NZ_JBCLVN010000001.1, read as the reverse complement.
GAGGAGGCCCGCCCTGACCAGCTCCCCGGCGCCGCCGGTGCACCCGCCGTCCGACTGGGACGACGACGACGTCGGCCGTGCCTTCGTAGCAGGCGACGAGCGTGCCCTGGCCGAGGCGTACCGTCGCTGGTCGGCCCTCGTCCACACGCTCGCGCTCCGCGCGCTGGGGTCGACGGCCGACGCCGAGGACGTCACGCAGCACGTCTTCGTCTCCGCCTGGCGGGGGCGCGGCGGGTTCGACCCGCGGCGCGGTCCGCTGCGGGCGTGGCTCACCGGGATCACCCGCAACGCCGTCGCCGACGCCCTGGGCCGGCGCAGCCGCGACGTCCGGGACCTGCGCGCGGTGGCCGCGACAGCCGACCGCGGCACCGCACCCGACGTCGCCGCCGTCGCCGACCGCATCGTGGTCGCGGACGAGCTGCACCGCCTCGGCGAGCCCCAGCGCACGATCCTCGCGCTGGCGTTCTACCAGGACCTCACGCACGACCAGATCGCCCGGCGGCTCGACCTGCCGCTGGGCACGGTGAAGAGCCACATCAGGCGTAGCCTGCTCCGGCTGCGCGACCGGTTGGAGGTGGACGGTGCGGCACACTGACCCCGACCTGCTGGCTCTCGCCGCCCTCGGCGAGCCGCTGGACGCCGCCGACCGCGCGCACCTCGGCGAGTGCCCGGACTGCGCGCGCGAGCTCGCCGCGCTGTCGGCGGCCGCCGCCGTCGGACGCTCCGCCCGCGACGACGCGCCCGCGCCCGCACCGGCCGGCGTGTGGGAGCGGGTGCGCGAGGAGCTGGGGCTCGACCCGGAGCTGGACGCGGTGGCCGGCGCCGGGCGTGGCGTCGACGCGGGACCCGCAGCCACCGTCGGACCGCACGCCGAGCCGGCGCCCGGCGCCGCCGTCGTCCCGCTGCCCCGGCGTCGCACCCGCCGCGCCCTGCTGGCCGTGGCCGCCGTCGGGCTGGTCGTCGGCGGGACCGCGGGCGGGCTCGTCGTGGCGGGCCTGCAGCGCGGCGACCAGGAGCAGGTCGTCGCCAGCACGGTGCTCGACGCCCTGCCCGGCTGGGCGGCCAGCGGCGACGCGGTCGTCGAGGAGGACGCCGAGGGGCGCCGCACCCTGGTCGTGCGGCTCGAGGGGGGCGAGGCCGACGGGTTCCGCGAGGTGTGGCTGCTCGACCGCGACGTGACCGGGCTGGTCAGCCTGGGGCTGCTCGACGGCGACGAGGGACGGTTCGCGATCCCGGCCGGGCTCGACCTCTCGCGGTACCCGGTGGTGGACGTCTCCGCGGAGCCGGACGACGGCGACCCGGCGCACTCGGGGGACAGCATCCTGCGCGGGGAGCTGACCGCCCCGGCGTGACGGCGGCCGGCGTCGGCGTCGTGGGCGGCGCGGTCGGGGTGGGTCAGACCCCGCCGCGCAGCGCCGTCACGGGCTCGACGGACGCGGCCTTCAGCGCGGGGTAGATGCCCGCGACGAGTCCGATGACGCCGCCGCCGGCCGCGGACGCGAGCACCACCGCGGTGTCGAGGATCGGCGTCCACGACTGCGCGGCGGACACCACGACGACGACGGCCACGCCGAGCGCCGCCCCGATGAGCCCGCCCAGCAGGCCGACCGCGACCGACTCGAGCATGAACTGCAGGCCGATGTCCCGCCGCCGCGCGCCGAGCGCCCGGCGCAGCCCGATCTCCCCGACGCGCTCCATGACGGACAGCAGCGTCACGTTGGCGATCCCGAGGCCGCCGATCAGCAGCGCGACCCCGCCGAGCGCCAGGAAGATCGTGTTGACGTCGGCCTGCACCGACTCGCGCACCCGGGAGCCGCTGGACGGCACCTGCATGCTGACGGCCTCGGGGGCGTTCGGGTTGAGCGCGACGGGCACCTGCTCGCCGACCACCGGCCCGGCGCCGACCGCGATCCGCAGGTGCAGCTCCTCCGGCGCCCGGAGCCCGAAGTCCGCGCGGGCGGTGCCGAGCGGCAGCACCACGGCCTCCAGCAGGTCGCTGCGGCGCTTCACGCCGTCGACGATGCCGATCACCGTGTACGAGCGGTCCCCGATGAACACCGACGGCTGGCGGTCCACCCGGGAGACGCCGAGCCGCTGGGCGGCGCGGGACCCCAGCACGACCACCCGGTCGGCGCGGGCGTCGTGGCCCGCGTCGAAGAACCGGCCGGTCACGACCTCGCCGCGGATCGCGTCCAGCAGCCCGCCGGAGGCGGCGAGCACCGGCGGTGACACCGGCTCGGGCTGGCTGGGGTCGTTGACGGGGACCGCGGTCACGGTGGCGTCCCCGGTGTCGACGGACGCGACGAGACCGGCCGCCGTCACGCCGTTGAGACGCTCGGCACGCGCGTCGCTGTCCCAGGGCAGCGCCGCGTTGGCCCGCTGCGACCCGTCGGCGGTGCGGGTCGTGCTCGCGGTGGCCATGGCCTGCGTCGCGGCGACGGCGTCGAACTGCTTGGCGATCTGCCCCGCGGCGGTCTGCGCGAGGCCGATCGTCACGACCACCGACGCGATGCCGAGCACCGTGCCGAGGATCGTGAGGAACAGGCGCCCCGGCCGGGCGTCGATGCCCGCGGCCGCCTCGGTGACGAGGTCGCGGATCCCGAACCGGTCGGAGCGCGGCGGGCGGGTGCGGCCCGCCGGGACGCCGGTGGGCTCGTCGCCGTCCGGGCGGGCGTCGGCGTCGAGCAGCAGCAGGTCGGTGGCCGCGCCGCCGGCGCCCGCGGCGGGACCCGCCGCGGAGCCGTCCCCGGGGGTGGCCGGGGGCGTCGCGGCGTGGCGGCGGAGGCGGGGGCGGGCCATCAGGCGATCTCGCTCAGCCGGCCGTCGGCGATCCGCACGCGGCGCTGCGCGCGGGCGGACACCGCGGCGTCGTGCGTGATGACCACCAGGGTGAGCCCGTCGGCGTGCAGCTCGTCGAACAGGTCGAGCACGCCCGCGGAGTTCTGGGTGTCGAGGTTGCCGGTCGGCTCGTCGGCCAGCAGCACGTGCGGCGACGTCACGACGGCCCGGGCCACGGCGACGCGCTGGCGCTCGCCGCCGGACAGCACCGGCGGCCGGAACCCGAGCCGGTGCCCGAGGTGCACGCGGTCGAGCGCCGCCAGCGCCCGCTGCCGCCGCTCGGCCCGCGGGACCCCGCTGTACAGGGTGGCGAGCAGGACGTTGTCGAGCACCGTGCGGTGCGGCAGCAGGTGGAACGCCTGGAACACGAACCCGATGCGCCCGCCGCGCAGCGCCGAGCGCTGCGCCTCCGACGCGGTGCGGGTGGAGACGCCGTCCAGCAGGTACTCGCCGGACGTCGGGCGGTCGAGCAGGCCCAGCAGGTTGAGCAGGGTGGACTTGCCGGACCCGGACGGGCCGACGATCGACACGTAGTCGCCCGCGTCGATCCGCAGGTCGCTGGGGTGCAGGGCGTGCACCGGCGGCTCGCCCGGGAACACGCGGGCCACCTGCCGCAGCTCGACCACCGGCCGCGCCGGCGCCGCGTCCGCGCCGGGGGCCCGGACGTCGAGGGCCGTCACCCGTCCGACCCGGCGGTCGGGTCCGCCGTCGGGTCGTCCTGCTCGCCCGACGACCCGATGACCACGAGGTCGCCCTCGGCGAGGTCGCGGTCGACCCCGGTGACCTCGACGTAGCCGCCGGCGGCCAGGCCGGTCTCGACCTCGACGAGCTCGGTCGCGTCGTCGTCGCCCATCAGCTCGACGCGGGACTCCCCGCCCGGGCCGGCGGTCAGCGCCGCGAGCGGCACCGCCAGCACGGCGCCGCCCGTGGACGACACCGGGATGGTCACCCGCACGTTGCTGCCCTGCAGCTCGGCGACCTGCTCCGGGGTGAGGTCGTCGGGGGTGAGCACGACCGTCGTGCGGCCCGCGCCGCTCCCGCTGCCCGACCCGCCGTCGCCGCCGCCCTGGTCGTCGCCGGACCCGCCCGACCCGCCGGAGGAGTCGTCGGTGCGCAGCTCGGTCACGGTGACCGGCACCTCCAGGTCGCCCGCCACCACCGTGCCGGTCGCGCCGACCTCCAGCAGCGCGGCGTCCGCCTTCGCGGCGCTCGCGACGACCTCCAGCTTGGCGCCGGACACGCTCATGACCGTGCCGTCGACCGTCCCGCCGCGCTGCACGGACACGGCGTCCACGCGGCGGGGGAGGGTCTCCAGGTAGACGACCTCGCTGGCGGGCAGGACCGTGATCACGGCCTCCTGCGCCTCGGTCAGCGCCTTCTGCGCGTCGGTCAGCGACTGCCGCGCCGACGTCAGGGAGGCCTGCTCCCCGGACGTGTCGGGCGCGGCGTCGAGCTGCGCCCGGCGTGCGGCGGCCACGCCGACGGCGTCCTCCGCGTCCGCGACGGCGTTGCGGGCCTGCAGCAGCCCGGCGGAGCTGCAGTCGACCTCCGGCGAGGGCGTCGGCGCCCCGCAGGCGGCCTCCCGGTCCGCGAGGGTCGCGCGCGCCACGTCCCGCGCCCGCTCCGCCTGCCGGACGTCCGCGTCGGCCTGCGCGACGTCGCCCGCCGCGCTCCCGCCCCGGCCGGCCGTCGCCAGCGCGGTCTCCGCGGCGGTGACCTCGGCCTGCGCGGAGCGGACGCCCTGCTCGGCGGCGCTGAGCGCCTCCGCCTCCTCGTCCGACGGTGCCGGGGCCGCGTAGCCGGCGCGCTGGTAGAGCGCCTCGACGCCGCGCGCCGTCGCCGCGTCGTACGCGTCCGAGGCGGGGTCGCCGGCGTCGATGCCCAGCTGGCCGAGCGCCTGCTTGAGCTGCACCACGTCCGGCCCGGAGACGCCGACCCGCAGCGTCCGGTACGTCGGCAGGCCACCCGGCAGCACGATGACGGGTCGGCCCGCGATCTCCAGGGCGACGGAGCCGGCGTCGAACGTCGCGCCGACCTCCGGCACCTGCCCGGTGACGACCGCGCGCTCGCCGAGGTCCGACGTCTCGACGCGCACGTCCGCGGCGTCGTCGAACACCACGTCGCCGCGGATCGTGACGTCGTTGCTCAGCTCGCGGCTCTCCACCGGGACCGTGATCGGCCCCGCGGGCGGCGGCGCCGTGCGGGCGGCCGCGTCGGCCGGGTTGATGATGAGACGGCTGAGCCCCAGGCCCGCGGCCAGGCTCACGACCGCGACCGCCCCCAGCACCGGCAGCGTGCGGTTGCCGCCGCGCCACCACCGCCCGAACGCGCCGCCGCGTCCCGACCCGCCCGCGCCGTCGCCGGCACCCGCACCGCCGTCGCCCGGAGGCTCGGGGAACGGCGGCACCGCGACGTCCGTGCCCGGCTGCCCCGCCGTCACGTCAGGCGTCCCGGGCCGCGGTCGCGGCCTCGGCCCACGCCTCGAGCTCGTCCGCGTGCTCGTCGACGAACTGCTGCTGGAGGTCGTGGTCGATCTTCATCGCCTCCTCCTGGAAGTTCGTCTTGTCCTGGCAGTCGAAGTCGGCGACCGCCATGGCGATCTCCTTCTCCGTGAACGCCTTCACCGCGGCCTCGTCGGGCTCCGGCGCGGGCGGGCCGTCCGGGTCTGCCTCCCAGTCCCAGGACTCCACCTGCTCCTGGTACTCCGGGTCCTCCCAGCCCTGCAGCTCGTTCCACTCGTCGTACAGCGGCTGCTGCGACTCGTAGGCGTTCGTCATGCCGTCGTAGCCGGCGTCCGCCATGCACGAGCCCCACTTCGCGTGCAGGTCCGCCATCCGCGGGTCCGCCTGCACCGACTCGTAGAACGTCCCGATCTCCTCCTCGATCGCGCTGAACTCGTCCAGCTCGACGCCGCCCTCGTAGACCTCGTGCTGCGCGGCGCCGTAGCACCCGCCCTGCGTCCAGTCGTACTCCTGCGGCTCCTCGCCCTCCACGTAGTCCTGCGGCGGGCCCCACAGCGCCTCGTTGTACGCCTCGGCCTCCGACTCCGACATCGACTCGACGTACTCCTGGTTCGGGTCGACGTACTCCGCGCCGTCCTCGACCGGGACGTCCTCGTTGCCCCACGGGTCGGTGCTGATGCCGTAGCCGTACTGCTCCGCGAACTCGCGCGTACCCCACTCGACGTCCAGGTCGTCGCCGGTGTAGACGGTGCCCGTGTTGCCGACGTTCGGCTGGTAGTCGAAGCCCTGCTCCTGCATGCAGGACGCCACGAGCTCCTCGACGCGGCGGTTCTGCTTGTCGGACTCCGCCTGCAGCTCCTCCTGGCTCTGCTCGTCGGCGTCCAGCGAGTAGCCGTAGATGCGCGACTGGTACTCGTCCAGCGGCCCCGCCTCCCACTCGAAGGCCGACGACCCGCCGCCCTTGCCGCCGTTGCCGCCGCCGGAGCAGCCCGCCAGCAGCAGAGCCGCGGCGCTCACGGTCACGAGCGCGAGGCGCGTGCGAGTCGGTCGGGTCATCGTGTCCCCCTGGTGTCGGAGCGGTGACCGGAGCCGGCCGGGGCCAGGCGTCCAGTGGCCGCGGCGTACGCCTGCCACGACCTGCACGGACACCATAGGCGGCACTCAGGTGGCGGCGGGCGCGTTCCGGGTGTTCAATCTGCGCCCGCTGTGTGACCGGGCGGTGGGGGTGGGACCGCCGTCGCCGGGGTGGCCGGCGGGGGGTCCGGGCGCCGGTTTGGGCCAGGGGCGGGGGACCTGTATCCTCGTCTGCGGCCCTCGGGCCAGGCGCCCGTAGCTCAATGGATAGAGCATCTGACTACGGATCAGAAGGTTGGGGGTTCGAGTCCCTCCGGGCGCACAGCGCAGCATCAGCAGTCGAACCCCCGTCCGGGTCCCCCGGGCGGGGGTTCTCTGCTTCCCCGGTCGCGAGCCAGGTGTAGGGCACACCGGTGCGGAGCGCCCACTGCTTCACGAATGCGGCGCGAGGCGGTGTGCCGCGGTCAGCCATCCATCGGCTCAGGCTGTTGCGTGCCATGCCGAGTTCGTCAGCCATCTCCTGGACCGAGATCCCGGCCTGACGCAGTGCCATCTGGAGCCGCCAGCCGAGGGTGAGGGGCGGAATGCTGCCTGCCTGTCCGGGGTGCCTGCCCCGTGCCCACGACGACCTGAAGCGAGATCGGTACGAGGCGATGAAGGTCGCCGGGGGATGCGAGGTGCAGGCGTAGACGGGACCTACGGACCGGGCGTGACGACGTGAGACCCGGCGGACATCTCTGTCGACATGGCGTCGACCGCGCTGTTCCCCCAACCCGGTCGGGGGCGAGCGCGGACAAGCCCGGGGCAGATTGCGACGTTCCTCTCCAGCTGTGCAACGTCCGTCATCCTGCACATGTGTTGTCAGCCCCACCGTGATCGAGGAGGCACGATGGAACGCGCTCCCGCATCCCAGGCACGAGTGAACCCGAGTCCCGGTGATCTGTTTACCGACAGAGCCGAAGCCGCGGAAGTGTTTGCCGTAGCTCTCACCCGACACCGGACGCTGCTCGACAACGCGCCCCGTGGCTTGCAGGGAACCGGAACGTCCTCGTCTTCCATGGTGCTGGCGGAGTCGGCAAATCCACGCTGTCTAGGCGGTTGGAAGTCTGGGCGGCCCGCGAACTGCCTCCGCTGCACGGCTGGAGACCGGAGCATCCACGAACCGTGGTCGCGGCGACGACTCGAGTTGACCTTGACGGCACCCGAGGAACGCTAGACGTCGAGTCCACTCTCACTGCGCTCCGCCACAGCCTGCAGGCTGTGGCGGCCGCGCTGGCCGGCGTTCGACTTCGCGTTCGCCGCGTATCGGGGGCGGCCCATCCTGGTCAGGGTCCGCGTTGCCCGCGGCGACGACGATGCGGTGCGTCAGGTCCGGGACGACGTCCTCTCGCGCCCCACTGAACGATCCCGGGCATGGATCCCGCTCGAGTGTCTGCTTGAGGAGCATGGCTTCCCCCTGCCGGAGCAGCCTACGCAGTGGTTGGAGCCCTATCCGATCGTGCAACAGCGGTGGAGGGACAGATTCGCTGCGCTGCGACGGGCGCACACGGCGCCTTAGCTGCTGGGTCTGATCTAGGGTCGGTTGGAGACGGGGAAAGGCGTCGAGTGCTTCGAGCGCCGACGCCGACCAGGGGCCGAAGCTCCGCGCCCCGGTCGCTCGACGGCCGCGGCTCCGGCGTGCGACACCGAGCAAGAAGCAACCCATCGACGCGGTCAAGCCGCTGTCGCGTCCCACCGGGGCCAGCGTCGGATCTGGCGCCTCAACCGGCCCCGTCAGCCCCGGCGAGCTGACGCCGGCGCCGCCGCGAGGTGAGGGTTCACCACGCCTCTAGAGGTAGGTGCGCAGCCCCCGCACATCCTCGGGGCGCCACACCACGACGTCGAGTCCGTCGTCGGCACGCAGCCGATCGACCGCCTCGCGGGTGGCAGCTATACCCGCCCAGTGCGCATCGACATCGCACACGACACACCACCGGCGGTCCTCCGGCCACACCAGGGCTGGAGGGAGGTCGGACTCCGTCCCCAGCAACCGCTCCCAGCCGCCGATGTCCTCGAGTCGCCCGTGAAGCACCGCGTACTCCCGGCTCGCGAGCTTCAGTAACGGACCTCGGGAGAGTGCGGGTGGCAGGCGGACGTCCGAGTAGCCGTCCCAGACGCCGAAGTACACCGACTCGGGCGTGCTCGTGAAGGTGGCGAGCGAGAGCAGCGCCCGGCGCATCTTGCCGATGTCCGACAGGCCCCCTGTCCCGGCGACCGCCTCGGACTCGAGCTGGTCCGGCCGGTCGGGGTCCGGGATCAGCCGAAGTCGGGCATAGGCCTCGTACCCCCCTGGGCCAGCGCTCACCAGGAGTTCCTCAGGAACCCCGGACTGGGTGAGCCAGCGGGCCGCTGCCAGATCTCGTGCCCGCTCTACAGCCATGACGGGATGCGTTCGCTACGGCGCAAGGGCCCTCGCCTCACCTAGTTGACCCGGCACGCGATCGTGGCGGCGTTGTAAGGCTGCTCACCGGTGTCGATCTGCCCGTCCACGTCGACATCGACATGGTTGCGCCACGTCGTGGTGAGAGTGCTCGAGCAGGTCGCTCGGGCGGTCGAGCGCTTGCCACGCCCTCCACCAGGACCGACCTGCACTGTCTCGGAGCACGCCTTCTGACGGAAGGACCCATCCGTGTAGTACTCGTAGAGGCAGTTGTACACGTGTGCGGTGTCGGCGGTGCACGTTCCCTTCGTCCACCATCCATGGCCCGAGACATCCCCTGAGGAAGGATGTGGATTGTCTCGGCCGCTGCCAGGTGTGCACCCGATTGCTTGCGGACTGACCGACGTCTCAGCTGTGGACGCGAGCCCGGAACCGCCGGATGTGATCTCGCGCCCAGCTTGGTCGTAATACACCGCGTTGCTGTCCACGTCGGCGGGCGCGACGCCCGGCACAGCATCCTCGTACGAAACTCGGGCCGGTTCTGCGCCCTGCGCTGCCCCGCTCGCGCCCGATGCCAACACCAACAACAGGGCGGCACCGATCCCCGCCAGCCGCCGCTCAACTCGTCGACCACTCACGACATCGCCCCCTAGATCGTTGCCTTAGAGCACCACTAGACGGTCCTACCACTGACCGGTCCTGTCAACGCCTTCCTGCATAGCTGCGCGCTCCGCCGAGACGTTCTGTATTGGCGCCAAGACCACGCTGCAAGTTGTGTTCCGGATGCAGCAGGCTGTGCGCCACGCGCAGGCCGCGTGGACTGAGGAAGTCCCGCGCTGTCGGTAGAGCAGACGGCCGGAGCGCCGTCCCGCGACACAGCAGCGGCACGAGCGCCGCCGGCCGTGATGCGCTCGCGCCGCTGGGTGCTCAGGCGGCGAGTGCGACCTGAGTGGACGTGATGGTCGTCCTGCTCGACGGGCATCACGCCCGCGGGTGGTAGACGCTCTGGCGCTCCACGCGCGCGTCGGCGAAGTTCCCGAGGCCGTTGACGACCTCGCCGACCTCGACGCGGGTGCCGCGGGCGAGGCCGACGCCCTTGAGGACGCCGGCCCGGCGGTCGACGTCCGGCTCGGTGTGGTCGCCGCCGCCGGCGATCTGCACGGACCGGGCCCGGATCGGGCCGATGAGCTGCCCGCCGTCGCCGATCGACGTCGCGCCGACGACCTCGGGGCCGTTGGTGAGGCGCACGCGGTCACCGACGATGATCGCGGTGCCGCGTGCGTCGGCCTTGAGCTGCACCCCGCCGGGCCCGTACGAGCCGTGCGATCCGATCTCGAGGCGGCCACCGTTCTCGGCCAGCAGGAACGCGCCCGGGTAGAAGACGTTGTGCGAGCCGATCGTGAGGACGGAGTCCTCGTCGGACTGGATCACGACGCCGGGGTAGAAGACGTTCCCCTCACCGAGGGTGGCGAACCGGCTGATCAGCACCGAGTGCGGGTCCAGCACCTGGTGGTCCGTCGTGGCGCCGGCAAGGGCGTCGACGCTGAGGAATCTCGATCGCATGTGTGCGTCCTTCGTCGTGTCCAGGGGACTTCCGTGACCGGGGCGTCGCCAGGACGGACACGCGCCGGGTCCCTCGGAGACCCGGTGCGCGCCACGGAGTCGGCGACCACGGGCTCCCCGGCCATCGTGCCGCCCGGGACGGCCGCGTGTCGGGCACAAGGCACGGGCGCGAGGAAGGGTCGATCAGCCCGTCCGGCCCTCGAGCGCCTTCGCCAGCTTCCTGCGGGGCAGCCGACCGGAGGAGAAGTACCGCCCGTCGAGCAGGACCAGCGGGTTCATGGCCGGCCGGTGCTCGGCGACGAGGGCGCGGCCGGCGTCGCTGTCGATGTCGACGACGCGGACCAGCAGCGGGGTCTGCTCGGCCAGGGCAGCCAGGGCGTGCTTCGCGTCGTCGCAGAAGTGGCAGGCGGGGGCCTGCACGACGGTGATGACGGGCAGGTCGGGGGCGGTGGTGGGCACGGCTCCTCCTCGGGTCGGGTCGTCTCGTGCACGACGGCGGGTGCCGCCATGGCGGGGTCGGTGGCGTCGCGGTCCTCGCCGTCGTCGCGCGGGCCGACCGCCGGGCGGCCCGGCGCCGGGGAGCCACCGGCGGGCCTACCACGGCACCCGAGGGGACGGCCGGCGGGGAGCCGGCACGGCCACGGTCCCGCGGGCGGGTTGAGGGGACCCCGCGACGACGGTTGACCTCCGATCAAGGTTCGGTGAAGACGCCGACCGGCACCCCGCTCCCGCCCGACGCCGACGACACAATGGCCGGCATGAGACCTCCTGCCGCCCTGCGCGCCGTGGTCGTCGACGACGAGCGGCCGCTCGCCGCCGTGGTCGGCGGCTACCTCGAGCGCGAGGGCTTCGAGGTCACGCTGTGCCACGACGGGGCGGCGGCGGTCGACGTGCTCCGCGAGGTCGACCCGGACGTGGTGGTGCTCGACCTCGGGCTCCCGGGCCTCGACGGCATCGAGGTGTGCCGGCGGCTGCGGACGTTCTCCGACTGCTACGTGGTGATGCTGACCGCGCGCAGCGACGAGGTCGACACCCTCATCGGTCTGTCGGTCGGCGCCGACGACTACATGAGCAAGCCGTTCAGCCCCCGGGAGCTCGTCGCGCGGATCCGCGTGATGCTGCGCCGGCCCCGGCGGCCGGCACCCTCCGTGCCGGATGACGTGCCCGCGCCGGACGAGCACGTCCTCACGATCGGGGGACTGCGGCTGGACCTCGGTGCCCGCGAGGTCGACGTGGACGGTGAGCGCGCCCTGCTCACCCGCCTGGAGTTCGACGTGCTCGCGACCCTCGCCTCGCGTCCCGGCCTCGTGTTCTCGCGACCCGCCCTGATCCGCGCGGTCTGGGGTGAGGGCTGGGTCGGCGACGAGCACCTGGTCGACGTCCACGTCCTGCACGTGCGCCGCAAGCTGGGGGACACCGCGCAGGAGCAGCGGTTCGTGCGCACCGTGCGCGGCGTCGGCTACCGGATGGGCCCGGGGTGAGCACCCGCGACGCGATCGGCCCAGGAACGCTCGGCCGGCGGCTGCTGGTGTCGATCGCCCTGGTGCTCCTCGCGGCGGCGGTCACCGCCTGGGTCGTGGCGACCCTCGTCGGACCGGCCCTCTTCCACGAGCACCTCGTCCGGGCCGGCATCGAGGACCACGAGCTCGCCGACCTGCACGTCGAGGAGGCGTTCCGGTCGGCCAGCACCCTGGCTCTCGCCCTGGCGCTGGTGGTGGCCGGTGCGACCGCGCTGGCGGTCAGCGTGCTGCTCACCCGCCGCGTCGGGCGCTCCGTGGCGCAGATGTCCCGTGCGGCGGCCCAGGTGGGTGCCGGGCGCTTCGACGCCCGCGTCCCGCTGCCGGGGATCGGCACCGAGTTCGACACGCTGGCCGCGGCGTTCAACACCATGGCTGCGCACCTGGAGGACGACGCGCGGCTGCGCGAACGGCTGATCGCCGACGTCGCGCACGAGCTGCGCACCCCGGCGGCGACCATCGCCGCGTACGTCGAGGCGGTCGAGGACGGTGTGCGCGTGCTCGACGCCGAGACCGTCGCCGTCCTGCGCGACCAGGCGGAGCGGCTCGCCCGGCTGGCGCGGGACCTTGCGGCGGTGACCCGCGCCGAGAGCGGCGAGCTCGACCTGCTGCTGACCGACGTCCCGGCCGCCGACCTGGTCCACGCGGCGGCGCTGGCCGGGCGCGAACGTGCCGACTCCGCCGGCGTGCGCATCGAGGTGCAGGCGGCGCCCGACGCCGGGACGGTCCGGGTCGACCGGGTCCGGCTCGCGCAGGTCCTCGACAACCTCGTCGTCAACGCGGTCCGGCACACGCCGGCCGGAGGGACCGTCACGCTGCGCGCCGCCCGGAGCACGCCGGACACCGTCGAGCTGGTGGTCGCCGACACCGGTGAGGGGATCTCCGCCGCGGACCTGGAGCACGTCTTCGAGCGGTTCTACCGGGTCGACAGCGCGCGCGACCGCGGTCGCGGCGGGTCCGGCGTCGGCCTGGCGATCTGCCGCGCGCTCGTGCACGCCCACCACGGGTCGATCCGCGCCGCCTCCGACGGCACCGGCCGCGGCGCGACGTTCACCGTCCGGCTCCCCGCCGCCCTGCCCTCCGTGCCCCGCGCCACCACCCCCGGGTGAGCCGCGCCCCGAGCCTTCACCGGAACTCAACGCGGCCCTGACCGCCGCACAAGAACCGGGCGGCACCGTGGGAGGCATGCTCGACATCCCCGGAGCGCCCCGCGGCGCGCTCCTCCCGCGCGTCACGGTGGCCCGCCCGACCGGCCGGTGCGACGGCGCGTCGCGGACGCCCGGACGCGGCGGCGGCGTCCCCCTCGCGGCGGTGCGCTGATGGGGTCCCAGCTGCTGACCACCGGCAGCGTCCTGGCCGCGTTCTTCGCCGGCGGCGTCGCCCTGTTCGCGCCCTGCTGCATCGTGTTCCTGGCGCCCTCCTACCTCGCCGGTGCGGTGAAGAACCGCCGCTGGCGGCTGCTGCCCCTGACCTTCGTGTTCGCGGCGGGCCTGGCCACGGTGCTGCTGCCGATCACCCTCGGCGTCAGCATGGTCGCCGGGGCGATCGCCCGGTACCACGCGCCCCTGTACTACGCGGGCGGCGCCCTGATGCTGGCTCTGGCGGCCCTGGCCGTCTCGGGTCGGATGTGGTCGCTGCCGAGCGCGCTGCGCACCCCGGACACCCGCCGCGGCGACACCGGCAGCTTCTACGCGCTCGGGGTGTTCTCCGGTATCGCGTCCAGCTGCTGCGCACCCGTCCTGGCCGGGGTGATGACGCTGTCGGCCCTGTCCGGGTCACCCGCGGGCGGGCTGCTCCTGGGGCTCGCGTACGTCTTCGGGATGGTGTTCCCGCTGTTCGTGATGGCCCTGATCTGGGACAAGGCCCGGCTGCGCGACCGCCGCTGGACCAGCCCCCGGCCCGTCCGTGTGCGCCTGGCCGGGCGCTCCCTGGTGACGAGCTCGCTGAACATCGCGGTCGCGGTCGGCTTCACCGTCATGGGGGTCGCCGTGATCCTGCTGGCCGGGCGCCCCGACATGACCCGGGGCACCGAGGCGCAGGCGGCGATCGGCCGTGGCCTCACCGCGGTGTTCTCCCGGTTCGAGGACTGGACCTCACCCGTCCCCGAACCGGTGCTCGGGCTCGCGCTCGTGGCCCTGGCCGCGCTGTTCGTCTGGGCGACCCTGTCCGAGCGCCGACGCCCCGGGACGCCCGCGCTCACGGCCGGGACCGCGCCCGACGACACCCCCGAGCCGCACGCCGCAGCGGGGACCGGCTGCCACGGCGAGCACGAAGGAGCCGCACGATGACGTCCGCCAAGGTCGCCCGGGAGCAGCGGGTCGTCGCCCTCGCGCAGGTCCACGAGGACCAGCGCCGTCACGGCAGGCGGCGCAGGCTCGTCGTGGCCGCCGCGTCGGCGCTGGTGGTCGTGCTGCTCGTGGCCGTCGTGACCGCGGCCCTGCTCAGCGCCCGGGAGACGACCGCCGAGGACCTCGGGCCGGCACCGGACTTCACGCTGCGGGCCACCGACGGCTCGAGCGTCAGCCTCGCGGACTTCCGCGGCTCACCGGTCGTCCTGTACTTCAACGAGGGCGCCGGCTGTGGGTCGTGCCTGCAGCAGATGGGCGAGATCGAGAAGGACCCCGCGTTCGCCGAGGCGGGGATCACCGTGCTGCCGATCGTGATGAACACCGCCGAGCAGATCAGCGCCGACATGGCGACGTACGGCGTCACCACGCCGTTCCTCCTCGACGACGGCACCGTCTCCGAGGAGTACGGGACGCTCGGCACCGGCATGCACGAGGGGCTGCCCGGGCACAGCTTCGTCCTGGTCGACGCCGACGGCCGACGCGCGTGGTCCGGCAGCTACCCGTCCATGTGGCTCGCGCCCCGGGACCTGCTCGAGGAGGTCCAGGCCCGGCTGCCCGGCTGACACCACCCGCCGACCGGCACGACCACGCCCGTCGCCCGACCCCCGACGGGCACCCGCCGACCGAGGAGCGATCCGATGTCCCCGAAGCACCCCCGAACCGTCGCCGCCGTGGCAGCGACCCTCACGCTCGGCGCCCTGCTCAGCGCCTGCTCGACCGGCGAACGGACCACGGCCGACCGGCCGGACCCCTCCAGCGCGTCCAGCACCGCTGCGACGTCCGTCGTGCACAACGACGCCGACGTCGAGTTCGCGCAGATGATGGTCCTGCACCACCAGGGCGCGCTCGACATGGCCGTCCTCGCCGAGGGTCGCGCCCAGAGCGAGCCCGTGCAGGACCTCGCCGCGAGGATCCAGTTCGCCCAGCAGCCGGAGATCGACCTCATGACCTCGTGGCTGCTGACGTGGGGCGAGCGCCCGGTCGGGGCCGACGACGCCATGGGCGGCATGGACCACTCCGGCGGGGCCACCGGCATGGCCGACGAGGCCCAGATGCAGCGGCTCCAGGACGCCGGCGCCGGCTTCGACCGCTTGTTCCTGGAGATGATGATCGACCACCACGCCGGCGCGATCGCCATGTCCGAGGCCTACCGCGACCGCGGGCAGAACGAGGACGCCCTCGGGCTCGCCGACGCGATCATCGCCGACCAGACGGCCGAGATCGCCGAGATGGAGCGCCTGCTCGCGGACCTGTGAGCCGGGCGTCGGGCAGGTCGGTGCGGTCGACGAGCTGCGCTGCATCGAGCGGCGACCGCCGCCTCGGTCGCCGAGGTCGAGCGACGGTTCCACGCCCGGCTCGCCGCGAGGCTGCCGCGACGGGTACCTCCGGCGTCAGGCTCGCGCGGAGCCCGACCCGGTGCGCGCGACGGCGCCCGGCACGGTCTCCGCAGGCGGGTCCGGCCGCTCGTCCTCCCGCCGCGTCGAGCCGCCGGGGAGCGCCAGCGCCGGCAGCACCGCGAGGCACGCCAGGCCGATCGCCCACCAGAACGCCCCGTGGAACGCCGCGGTCGCCCCCTGGTCGAGCAGGGACTGCAGGGCCACCGCGACGATCGCGGTGCCGAACGCCCCGCCGACCTGCTGGGCGATCCGGGTGTTCGCCGTGGCGTGCGGGACGTCGTCGTGGGGGACGTCCTGGTAGGCCACCGACATCGCGGGGATCAGGACCGCGCCGATCCCGATGCCGCGCACGAGGAGCACCGCGCCGAGCCACCACAGGCTGGTGCCGGGCCCGGCGAGCGCGAACGGGACCGTCGCGACGGCGGTCAGCACGAAGCTCGCGACGGTGACGGCGCGGGCACCGAACCGGTCGACGAGCCTGCCGACCGCGAAGCGCGCGGCCAGGGCGCCGACGCCCTGCGGGATCATCAGCAGGCCCGCGTGCAGCACGCTCTGGCCGTGGAGCTGCTGGTAGAACAGCGGCAGCAGGAACATCGCGGCGTACATCGCGGCCCCGGTGCCGAAGAGGACCAGCGACGCGGAGCCCAGCGACCGCACGCGCAGCAGGCGGATGTCGACGACGGGCTCGGTGGCACCCGGGCGCAGCGCCCGGGCCACGAACACGCCGAGCAGCACGACGCCGGCGGCGGCCGGGACGAGGACGTCGACGTGCCCGATCCCGCCGTCCGCGGCGAGCCGGGTCAGCCCGAGCAGGGACGCGGCCAGGCCGGCGGCCAGCAGCACCAGCCCGGCGACGTCGAGGCGCGCCGGCCGTGCGGCGCGGGCACGCCGGTCGTCGGGCAGGTACCGCCATGCCATCCACAGCCCGACGGCGACGAGCGGCACGTTGACGAGGAACAGCCACCGCCAGCTGAGCCAGCTGAGGATCACGCCGCCGATCACCGGCCCGAGGATCGGCCCCAGCGCCATGGGCAGCGCGACCGTCGCCATCATCCGGCTGGTGACGCGCCCGCCCGCCGCGCGCACCGCCAGCGTCTGCATCAGGGGCATGATGAGGCCGCCGCCCAGGCCCTGGACCGCCCGGAACGCGATCAGGCTCGGCACGCTCCAGGCGATCGCGCACAGCACCGACCGGTCACGAAGACCAGGAGCGCGGCCGCCCACGCGCGCTTGCCGCCCCACCGGCTCTCGACCCAGCCGGTGACGGGGATGGCCACGGCGATCGCGAGCAGGTAGCTGGTGGAGACCCACTGGATGTCGGCGCTGGTCGCGCCGAGCTCCAGGGACAGCGTGTGGATCGCGAGCGCGACCATCGTGGAGTCGAGGATTGCGGCGATGCCGCCCACGATCAGCGCCGCGAGCGCGCCACGCAGGTCCGGGGTCGGCCGGGTGTCAGTCGGTGTCGGCATGGTTCGTCCACGAAGAGAGGGAAGTGTCTCTTGGAGAGTAGGACCGGTGGCTAGGGAACACAAGCCTCTCTAGAATCGACCGGGTGACCCCCGGACCCGCCCGTCGCCGCCGCGGCCAGGCGCTCGAGGACGCGATCCTCGAGGCCGCGTGGGACGAGGTCGTCGAGGCCGGCTTCGCGAACCTGACCATGGAGTCCGTGGCGGCCCGGGCACGGACCGGCGTCGCGGTGCTGTACCGCCGCTGGGCGAACAAGGTCGAGCTGGTGCTCGCCGCGACCGAGCACAACCGCCGCGCCCACCCCGTCGAGCTGCCTGACACCGGGACGCTGCGCGGGGACCTGCTCGCCCTGCTCGGAGGCATGGGCCGGGCCCGGTCCTCGATCTTCCCCGTCGGTGCCGCCATCGCGACCTCGGGTCTGCTGGCCGGCAGCGACATGACGCCACGGCAGATGCGCGCGTCGATCCTGGGCGACCAGGCGCTGTCCGACCACGCCCGCACCGTGTACCAGCGCGCGCACGACCGCGGCGAGATCGACCTGCGTCGCATCCCGCTGGCCGTCCTCACGCTCCCGTCGGACCTGGTGCGCCACGACATCTTCATGGACCTCGGGCCGGTCGGGCCGGAGCGGCTGCGCGCGATCGTCGACGACGTGTTCCTGCCGCTCGCGCGGAGCTACTCGCAGGGGCAGGGCGCGGGCGACGCCGACACCGGAGGTCGCTGACGGCTCCCCGGGGTGCAGCCGCGCACCGGCAGAGCCGCGCGCACGGTGCCGTGACTACTTAGCGGGCCGGGACCGACCACTCGGCCGGGCAGGCCGGGTACTCCCCTTGCCCGCCGGCGCTACGCAAGCGGACCCGCCTCGCCCGTAGCGGGCGGAGACCCGGACCTACGGTTCGAGGCGCAGCCCCCGGACGCGACCCCACGTCGCGCGGGCCCGGTGCTGCGGTCCCCGACTCCCACCCCACTGTGAGGTCCACTCGTGTTCGTTCGTTCCACGTCCCGGAGGCTCGGCGGGCTCGTCGCGGTCGTGACCGCGTGCCTGCTCGCCGGCTCGTCCGCTGCGGTCGCGGCCCCCGCGCCCGACCGGGGACCCACCTCCGGGGGGACGGTCGTCTCCGGCGCGGTCCCGGACCCCGTCACGTTCGTGGACGTCGTCGGCGGTGGCAGGCACACGCTCGCGCTCGGGGCCGACGGGAACACCTACGCCTGGGGCCGGGGCCAGGAGGGGCAGCTCGGCGACGGCACCACCACCGAGGTGTCGAAGCCGACGGCCGTGGACGTCCCGGCCGGGGTGACGCTCACGCAGGTCTCCGCCGGCGGCGAGTTCTCCGTGGCGCTCGGGGCGGACGGGAACACCTACGCCTGGGGCAACGGGCGGTTCGGGCAGCGCGGCGAGGGCAGCCTCGAGTCGTCGGTGCCGGTGGTCCTGGACGTCCCGGCCGGGGTGACGTTCACGCAGGGCGCCGCCGGCGGCGAGTTCTCCGTGGCGCTCGGGGCGGACGGGAACACCTACGCCTGGGGCAACGGGCGCTTCGGGCAGCTCGGCGAGGGCAGCCTCGAGTCGTCGGTGCCGGTGGTCGTGGACGTCCCGGCCGGGGTGACGTTCACCCAGGTCGCCGCCGGCCACGACTTCTCCGTGGCACTCGGCTCGGACGGGAAGGCCTATGCCTGGGGCAGCGGGTACTTCGGGCAGCTCGGCAGCGCCCTCACCGACTCGTCCGTCCCGGTGCCCGTGGGCCTCCCCGCCGGTGTGACGTTGACCCAGGTCGCTGCCGGCTACGGCCACGTCGTGGCCCTGGGGTCCGACGGGAACACCTACTCCTGGGGCTTCGGGATGTTCGGGCAGCTCGGCAACGGCACCACCACCGACTCGTGGGCCACGGTGACCGTGGACCTCCCGGCCGGTGTCACGTTCACCCAGGTCGCTGCGGGGGACTTCCACTCCCTGGCGCTCGGGTCGGACGGGAACACCTACGCCTGGGGCTACGGGACCGACGGGCAGCTCGGGGACGGCACCGTCTTCACGACGTCGGCGGTGCCGGTGCGGGTCGAGGTACCGGCGGGCGTCACGTTCACCCAGGTGGCCGGCGGAGCCTCCTTTTCCCTGGCCGTCGGGTCGGACGGCCAGGCCTATGCCTGGGGCTTCGGGAGCTACGGACAGCTCGGGGGCGGCGCCGCGAGCCCCCAGACGCCGCTGCCGGTCGCCGCAGCCCTCCCCCCGGGCGTCACGGTCACCCGGGTCACCGCCGACCACGGCTACTCCGCGGCGCTCGGGTCGGACGGGAACGCCTACGCCTGGGGCCTCGGGGACGACGGGCAGCTCGGCACGGGGGACGCGACGCGCTCGTCGGTGCCGATGCGGGTGGACACCGGGGGCACCACGGTGCAGGCGGTGTCGTTCGACGGTGTGGCCGGCACCGACCTGACGGTGGACGGCGACACGTGGTCGGTGACCACCCCCGCGCACGCGTGCGGACCGGTCGACGTCGTCGTCGAGCACACCCAGATGGGGCTGAGCCGCAGCCACCGGTCCGCCGGTGGCTTCACCTACGGCTCGGCGCCCGTGGTCACGACGCACCCCGTCGGGGCGGACCTGCCCCCCGGCGGCGGTCAGGTGCAGCTCACCGCGGCGGCCGACGGCGACGAGACCCCCGCCGTGCAGTGGCAGCAGGCACCCGCGGGCACGCAGGAGTGGACCGACGTCCCGGGCGCCACCGCGGCCGTCCTGGAGGCTGAGGTCACCGCGGCCACCGACTACCGGGCCGTCTTCACCACGTGCCTGGGCTCCGCCGCCACGGACACCGCGGCCGTCACGGTCGCCCGCGCGTCCGACCCCGAGCCCGCCCCGGACCCCGAGCCCGTCCCCGGCCCGGACCGCACGCCGGCGCCCGGCCCTGCTGCGGACCCCGGGACCCCCGCCGGTGACGCGGTGCCGGGTGCCGCGGTCGCCGGCGCCGGCGCCGGCTCCGGCTCCGCTGACGTGCTCGCGCGCACCGGCTCGGACGCGGCGCTGCTCGCGGGTCTCGCGCTGGCCCTCGCCGGAGCCGGCGCGACGCTGGTCGCGACCCGCCGGCGCCGCGCCCGCCGCTGAGGCACGACGGACGGCGTCGCCCCTGACCGGGGGGCGGCGCCGTCCGTCGGCCGCGCGCCGGGTCGGTGGGATGACGGTCGAGCCGGCGTCCGGGCACCACGTGGCTCGAGCACGACGACACGGACCGCCCCCTGGCGCCGGCGGCCGCACGTCCGTCCCGCGTCGACGACGACGCCGGTCAGGGACGGGTGGCGCGGGACCGCCACCTCGCACTTCACCCTCGGCATTCCCTCCCGTGTCGCCCCGGCGTGCCGATGGCTGATCCGGCAGGGGCTGTCGAGGGAGTTCGCATGAGGTGGTTCTCGGATCGGTCCATCGCGGTGAAGGTCGGCGCCTGCCTGGGGCTGCTGGCGGCGGTGGCGGTGCTGCTGAGCGTGATGGCGACGGACCGGCTGGGTCGGCTCTCCGACCAGCAGGAGCGGATGTACGCGGAGTCCTCCGCGCCGCTGGCGGAGCTGATCGGGCTGACCCGCGACGTCGGCGGCATGCGCGCGCGGGTCTCGATCCTGCCGTCGCTGCCGCCCGAGGACCGGCAGGCGGCGGCCGCCGACCTCGAGGACCGCGTCGCGACCGTCCGCACCGAGCTCGCGGGGTACGAGGAGCACGCGAGCGACGACGACGTGATGGGCGCCATCGAGAGCGACCTCGGCACGTACATGGACGACATCGAGCAGGTGCAGACCCTCGCGGAGTCCGGCGACGACGCCGCGGCGACCGCCCTGATCGTCGGGGAGATGCGCGACCTCGCCACCTCCGTCAACGACGGGCTGGAGCAGGAGGCGTCGCAGCTCGCCGCGGCCGGCGAGCAGACCAACGCCGAGGGCTCCCGGCTGGCGCAGCGCAGCGTGCTGATCCTGTGGGTGTCGCTCGGTGCGGCGCTCGTCCTGTCGTTCATCGGCTGCGCGGTCGTGCTGCGGTCGCTGCGGCGGAGCGTGCGCGAGGTCGAGTCCTCGCTGTCCGCGCTCGAGCGCGGCGACCTCACCCGTGACCCGGTGGTGTCCTCCGACGACGAGCTCGGCCGCATGGCGCGGTCGCTCACCAGCGCGCAGGCGGCCCTGCGCGCCACGATCGCGCAGACCGACCAGGCGGCCCAGAGCGTCGCCGCCGCGGCCGAGGAGCTCACCGCCTCGACGACGGAGGTCGCCGCGGGTGCGGAGCAGACGTCGGCGCAGGCGGGCGTCGTCGCGGCGGCGTCGGAGCAGGTGTCGCGCAACGTGCAGACCGTCGCCGCGGGCGCCGAGCAGATGGGTGCGTCGATCCGGGAGATCTCCCAGAACGCGTCGCAGGCCGCGAAGGTCGCGGGCCAGGCCACCGAGGCGGCCGCCGTCACGAACGAGCAGGTCGCGCGGCTCGGCGCCTCCTCCCAGGAGATCGGCAACGTCGTCAAGGTGATCACGTCCATCGCGGAGCAGACGAACCTGCTGGCGCTGAACGCGACGATCGAGGCCGCTCGCGCGGGGGAGGCCGGCAAGGGCTTCGCGGTCGTCGCCGGGGAGGTCAAGGAGCTCGCCCAGGAGACCGCGAAGGCGACCGAGGACATCGCGCGCCGCGTCGAGACGATCCAGAGCGACACCGCCGCTGCGGTGACCGCGATCGGGGAGATCTCCCAGATCATCGCGTCGATCAACGACTACCAGCTCACCAGCGCCTCGGCCGTCGAGGAGCAGACCGCCACGACGACCGAGATGTCGCGCTCCGTGGCCGAGGCCGCCTCCGGGTCCGGGGAGATCGCGTCGAACATCACCGGGGTGGCGTCCGCCGCCGACGCCTCCACGCAGAGCGTGCAGCAGATCGGGTCGGCGGTGAACGAGCTCGCCCGGATGTCGGCCGACCTGCGCTCCGCGACGTCCCGCTTCGTCTACGTGGAGGCGCCGGGCCGGGCGGTGCCGGCTCCGGTGTAGGCCGCGTCGGCGCCTCGCCGGGCCGCGGGGTCAGCGGAACAGCGCCGCGTGGTCCTCCACCCAGGTCCGGAACGCGCGGGCCGGCCGCCCGGTGAGGCGCGGGTACGCGTCCGAGATCGTGGGCGTGGTGCCGACGGCCTCGCGCCAGCCCGTGATGATCTGGCGGACCCACACCTGCGGCACGTGCCGGCCGAGCAGCGCGGCGGACTCGGCCTCGGTCTGCTCGACCACCGTCACGGGGAGGCCGATGACGTCGCCGATGGTCGCGACCTGCTCGCGCAGGGTGAGCCGCTCGGGGCCGGTGAGGACGGGTGCCGCGCCGACCAGCGTGTCGCCGGTCAGCGCCAGCACCGCGACGTCGGCGATGTCGGCCTCGTGGACCGGGGCCTGCACCGCCTCGGGGTAGGGGAGCGGCACCGCGCTGTCGGCCCGCACGCCCCAGCTCCACCGGGCGGCGTTGCCGGCGAACCCGCCGGGGCGCAGGAACGTGCGGTCGAGGCCGGCCGCGTCGATCGCGCGCTCGACGCGCAGGAACCGGGACCCGTTGTAGTCCTCCTCGGCGCCGGGCTCGGTGACCGCGGAGGACGAGAGCAGCACGACGTGGCGCACGCCCGCCCGCGCGAGCTGCGCGACCAGCGCCTCGGGGTCGTGCAGGTCGGCGTAGAGGAACACGCGCTCGACCCCCTCCAGGGCGGGGCCGAACGAGGAGGGGTCGTCGAGGTCAGCGGCGTACGTCCCGACGTGCGGCGGCAGCGCGAGCCGGCGCGGGTCGCGGCTGGTCGCCCGCACCTGCTCGCCCCGCTCCAGGAGGCCGGCGACCACGAGGCCCCCGACCGCTCCGCTGGCTCCGACCACCAGGACCGACATGACGCCCTCCTCCGCGACGGCCGCTCGGACGAACGGCGTTCGCGAACACTGTTCGCCTCGAACGGTGATCGTGTCAAGCGGCTATGCTGGGGCCGTGCCGCCGTCCGCCGAACCCGTGTCGCGCCGGGACCGCCCCGCCAAGCCGCCGCTGTCGCGCCGCTCGATCCTCGACGCGGCCCTGGCCCTCATCCGCGAGCGCGGCGTCGAGGCGGTGACCCTCCGGGACGTCGCGGCGGCCGTGCAGACCGGGCCGGCGTCGCTGTACGCGTACTTCGCCCACCGGGACGAGCTGCTGGAGCACGCGCTCGACGAGGTCTACGGGAGCGTCCGGCTGGTCGGCGTGGGCGACGTCGCCGACGGGGACTGGCGCGCCGCGCTCGCGGCCACGGTCGTCCGCACGATCGACGCCCTGGAGCTGTACCCGGGCATCGGCGTCGTGGCGCTGGGGACCACCCCCACGCACCCGGGCGCGCTGCGGCTGGCCGAGCACGAGCTGGCGCTGCTGGAGGCCGGCGGTGTCCCCGACGCGGACGCCGCGCTCGCGATCGACCTCATCGCCCAGTTCGCGGCCGTCACCGCCGTCGAGCGCACGGTGCGCCGCCGCAGCGGGTCCGGCGCCGGCGCCCCCGGTGCGGACGCGGCCGCGCTCGGTGAGCACGCCGACGCGGACCGGTTCCCGCGGGTCAGTCGGCTGGTGCCGGCGCTCACCGGGCCGGACGAGCGCCGCCGCCGCGACTTCTCCATCGGTGTGATCCTCGCGGGCCTCGAGGCGACGACGCGCGCCTGAGGGCGCGGCTGTCAGCGCGCGCCGCCGCCCGCCCGGTAGCGCCCCGGCGTCGTGCCGACGAGGGGCGTGAACTGCTCGATGAACTGGCTCGTCGTTGCCCAGCCGCACGCCGCCGCGGCGTCGGTGACGCCCGCGCCGCCGGCGAGGAGCACGAGGGCGCGGTGGACGCGGAGCTGCAGCCGCCACTGCCGGTAGCCCATCCCGGTCTCCGCCCGGAACAGCCGGCTGAGGGTCCGCGCCCCGACGCCGGTCGCCTCGGCGACCTCCTGCAGCGACAGCGGGGTGGCGAGGTCGCGCTCGACGAGCCGCGCGACCGTCCGCAGGCGCGGGTCGCGGGGCTCCGGGAGGTGCAGGGGCTGCTCGGGGGCGGCGGTGGCCTCGTCGACGACGACCCGCAGGAGGTGCGCCACCGCGGCGGCGGACCGGGGCTGCCCGGACGTCGCCGCGAGCACGGCCTCCCGGGCGAGCGGGGACGCCACGAGCACCGCGGGAGCGGCGGGGAGCTCGGCGGCCAGGGCGTCGTCGAGGTACACGATGCGCATGTCGGTGCGCCCGTGCGCACGGTGGCGGTGCACGCAGCCCGCGGGCACCCACGCGAACCGGGTCGCCGGCGCGATCCACGTCCCCTCGCCGGTCGTCAGGGACAGCACGCCGGAGGCGGCGTGCACGAGGTGGCCCTGGCGGTGGGCGTGGTCCGGCGACACGGCCGCGTGCTCGATGAGGAACGCCCCGCCGACCCGCGCGCCGGCCGACGCCCCGGCCGCGCCGCGCGCCTCGGACTCCAGCAGCTCCGCCCACCCCGGGGTGGGTTGGCGAGAAACAGACATCACGGGGGACTTTACGTGTTCCGCGCCGGGGTGCGCGGCCTGTCTACTCGTCGGCATGACCACCTTCCCCGCGACCGCGTTCCCCACGACCCCGCCCGCTGCCCGCGTCTCCCGCGCCGGGGGTGCCCGATGAGCCTGCGCTCCATCGTCGTCGGGGTCGACGGGCGCGAGCGGTCGTCCCGGGCGCTGGCCTTCAGCCTCGGGCTCGCCGAGCGGGAGTCCGCGACGCTCCACGTCTGCTACGTCCGACCCTTCGTGCACTGGTCGTCGTTCGCGCTGACGTCGATGTCGATGTTCTGCTGGGACGTCGGCGGCCTGCTCCGCGTCTCCGGCGAGGAGGTCGCGGACGAGGTGGCCGCCGAGGTGTCCGACGCGTTCCGCCGCACGGGCGTCCGCGGCCGGCTGTTCCTCCCGGCCGGCGACATCGTGGGCGAGCTCGCGGAGCTCGCGCGGGCGCAGCAGGCCGACCTGGTCGTCGTCGGGCGGTCCCGGCGCCTCGGGGCGGGCCGGTCCTCCGCCGCGCGGCGGCTCACCGACGGGTTCCGGCGCGGGCTGCTCATCGCGTCGTAGCGCCCCGCCGGAGGGGTCGGCGCTAGACGTTCGGCCCCGGCGTGCCCGCCGTGATCCGCGCGACGAGCCCGTCGATCTGCTCCCGCGCGCGCTCGGGGGTGACGGGCTCGAGCACGGGCCGGCCGCGCTGCGCGGGCCACGGCACGAGGACGTCGAAGTCGAGGTCCCGCATGAGCGCGAGCGTCTCCAGGAACGCGGACCGGTCGCTCTCGCCCAGGATGACGGCCCGCCACACGCCGTCCTCCACCCACAGCGAGTCGCCGGGGAACAGGTAGCGGTGCTCGCCGTCGTCCCAGAGGTAGAACGCGGTGCCGGCGGTGTGGCCGAGGCTCGGGACGACCTCCAGGTCGTCGCCGAGCCGCTGCCGTCCGCCGAACACGACGTCGACGCGCATGGACCGCTCGGTGTGCGCCCGGTCGCGCTCGTGGACGAACGTCGGCACGTCGAGCGCGGGGGACCCGTGCATGCCCTCGTGCCAGTGGTTGACGAGCAGGCGCTTCGGTGTGCCGAGCGACCGGATCTGCTCGGCGGCGGCGTCGATGCCGGGGTTGTTGTAGACGATGACGGGGCCGTCCGCGGCGTCGAGGACGAAGGCGCGCAGGTCGACGCCGGCCATGAACGGCAGCGGGGCCGGTGGAGTGGTGGCGTAGAGCCGTGCGCCGAGCTGCTCGAGCCCGGCCCCTGTCGGGGAGGGTGCGGTCACGGCGGCGTCACGGCCTCTCGAGGGTGCGGCCCATGGCCTCGGCGACCGCGCGGAACGCCGGCGGCTCGGGGGCGAGCGGCTCGGGTGAGGCGCTGGGGCGGGTGCCGTCGACGACGAGCGCGGCGTAGCGGCGCCACAGCGCGGGGTCGACGTCGCGGATCGCGGGGGCGATGCCGCTGACCATGACGGCCAGGGCGACGGTGTCCTGCCGGGTGAACCCGGCGCGGAGCTCGCCGGCGGCCACGGCGGCGTCGATCAGGCCGTCGGCGGTGGTGGCGAGGAGGTCGCTGAGGTCGGGCGGGAAGCGGTCGAAGCGGCCGGGCCCGAACAGGACGGTCGCGAGGCTGCGGTCCTGCGCGTGCACCTCGATGATGCCCATGAGGTACGTCCGGAACGCCTCGCCCGGGTCCGGCAGCTCGGCCGCCTCGACGGCGACCCGCAGCACCGTGTCGATCTTGTCGGCGAACAGGGCGTCCAGCAGGGCCTCGCGGTCGGGGTAGTTGCGGTACACCGTGGCGATGCCCACGCCGGCCGCCTGGGCGACGTCGCCGAGCGTCGCCGCCGGACCGTGCTCCGCGAACACGCGGGACGCCGCGTCGAGCACCCGCCTGCGGTTGCGCTCGGCGTCGGCCCGGGGCCGGCGGACGGGAGGGGCGTCGGTGGTCATGCCCGCAGCGTACGCCAGAAAGTGGATGTGGAGGTTCCAGATCCGGTTAGTGCTAGTCAGTCCGGCCGCAGCCCCGCGCGGAGCACCGCCGTGACCGTCGCCCGGTCCTCGGGCGTGCCGAGGCGGACGACGTGCTCGATGCCGCAGACCAGGTGCATGAGCTGCCCCAGGGTCAGCTCCGCCCGGACCGCCCCGGCGCGCTGCGCGCGGTCGAGCAGGGTCGCGGCCGTCTCCGTGAGCTCGGCCTTGGCGCGGCCGACCTCGGAGGAGGAGCCGTCCGCGGCGAGCAGCACGGGCTGCAGGCCGTCGTCGGCGAGCAGCAGGTCGAGCATCGCGGACAGGAAGCCGTGGAACGCGGCCCCGGCGTCCTCGGTGCGCAGCGCGGTGCGGGCGGCGTCGAGGGCCTGCTCGACGGTGCCGGCGGTCAGCGCCTCGACGAGCGCGTCCACGGTGGGGAAGTGCCGGTACACGGTGCCGACGCCGACCCCGGCGGCGCGGGCCACCTCGTTGAGACGCAGGTCGGCCCGGTGGCAGCCGGCGGCCGCGGCGAGGATGCGCTCGCGGCTGCGGGCGGCGTCGGACCGGAGGGGCGTCATGCGCTCAGCGTAACCGAAGCGGATGGATCATCCGGTATGGTCCCGTAGCAGATGGGCTATCCACTTCGAGACGAGGACGCCATGACCACGCCGACCCGCACCGACGACGCCGACCACACGGACCGCACCGACCGCACCGCCACCCCGGGGACGACCGGGCGCACCGCCTGGGACCCGCTCCGCCTGCCGCGCCAGGACGGCCGGACGCTGGTGGTCACCGGTGCGACCGCCGGGATCGGGTACTTCGCCGCCGAGCAGCTCGCGGCGGCGGGCGCCGACGTCGTGCTCGCCTCCCGGTCGGCCGCCAGGCTGGCCCACGCGCGCGACACGATCCTCGCCCGCACCCCGGACGCGCACGTGCGGACGGTCGTCCTGGAGCTCGGCTCGCTGGACGCCGTCGACGACGCGGCCGCGGAGCTGGCGGCGCTGCCCCGCCTGGACGGCGTGTTCCTCAACGGCGGCGCCATGTCGATGCGGTCGGGCGCCCGTACGGCGGACGGCCTGCCGCTGCTGCTCGGCACCCACGTGGTCGGGCACGCGCGGCTGCTCGCCGGGATCCTGCCGTTGCTCGCCGCCACCGCCGCGGCCCACGGCGGCGAGAGCCGGGTCGTCCACGCGTCCACCGGCTTCGTCCGCCGGTTCCGCCCCGGGTTCGACGACGTCGCCCGGGTGCCGCGGCTCGGCATCGTGGCGTACGCGAAGGCCAAGGCCGTCACGGAGGTGCTCGCGTTCGAGCTGGACCGCCGGCTGCGCGCCGCCGGACGGCCCGTCGCGTCGGTGGTCACGCACCCCGGCGTCGGCGTCGACGCCCGCACCCCCGAGCGCCCGGGGATCCGCGACCGGTCCACCCCGTACCGGCGCAACCCGTACACGCCCTGGGCGCAGGGCAAGGACGCCGCGGCCTGGCCCGGCGTGCGCGCGCTGACCGACCCCGGCGTCCGCGGCGGGGAGTACTACGCGCCGGCCGAGGGGACGCGCGGCGTGCCGGCGCTGCTCCCCGTCCCCGTGCGGACCGCCGAGCCGGGGGACGACGCGGCGCGGCGCGTGTGGGCGGAGGTCGAGTCGCTCGCGGGGGTC
Organism: Cellulomonas olei; assembly: GCF_039548315.1. Classification (NCBI taxonomy): domain Bacteria; kingdom Bacillati; phylum Actinomycetota; class Actinomycetes; order Micrococcales; family Cellulomonadaceae; genus Cellulomonas; species Cellulomonas olei. The sequence goes on along the minus strand of NZ_JBCLVN010000001.1, from coordinate 82,316 downwards.
GAGCTGCGCGTGTGAGCCGGCCCGGCGGGCTACCTCCCGGGCGGCGGCGTCCCCAGCCGCTCCCCGGCCCGCAGCGCCGCCACCGTGTCCACCGCGGTCAGCGCCATCGCCAGGGCACCGTCGACGGCGGCGCGCTCGGCGGCCGGGCCGATCGTGTCCTCCGCGAACTCGGGGGTGTGCGGCGCCGAGTCGCAGCCCTCGATCGCGACGAGCGGGTGGATGGCGGGCACGGCGTGGGACACCGTGCCCATGTCGGTGGACCCGCCCGCGGGCCCGGCGTACGCCTGCGGGGAGCGGCCCAGGGCGGCGAGGTTGCGGTCCCACGCCCGGGCGAGCAGGGGGTCCTGCACGACGTCCGCGTAGGTGGGCTCGGCGTCGGTCCAGGACCAGGTGCACCCGGAGGCGACGGCGCCGCCCTCGAAGCACGCGAGGACTCGACGTCGGGCGTCCTCGACGGCCGCGAGCGTGTCGCCGCGCACCTCGGCGCGCACGGTCGCGGCCGCCGGGATGATGTTGGTCGCCTCGCCGCCGTCGGCCACGTACGCGTTCGCGCGGGTGCCGTCGGGCAGGTGCTGGCGCAGGAGGCCCAGGGCGACGAGGCCGATCGTGGCGGCGCCGGCGGCGTTGGCCCCGCCGGGGTTCGCCGCGCCGGCGTGCCCGCCGCGTCCCCGGAACGTCACGTCGAAGCGCGCGGCGGCCTGGGTGCGCACGTCGGCGCAGCGCACGTCGTGCCCCGGGCCGGGGTGGACCATCAGGCTGAAGTCGACGTCCTCCCAGGCGCCGGCGTCGAGCAGCAGGACCTTGCCGCCGCCGTGCTCCTCCGCCGGGGTGCCGAGCAGCTTCACCCGCAGGCCGGTGCGGTCCGCGACGCGGGCCAGGGCGAGCGCGGCGCCGACCCCGGCCGCCGCGATGAGGTTGTGCCCGCACGCGTGCCCCATGCCGGGCAGCGCGTCGTACTCGGCGCACACGGCGACCGTGACGTCGCCCGTCCCGCAGGTCGCCTCCACGGCCGTCCCGAGCCCGTAGGCGCCGACGGTGGTCGCGAAGCCGGCGTCGCGCAGGACGCCGGCGACCGCCGCGGCGGCGCCGTGCTCCTCGAACGCCGGCTCGGGGGTGGCGTGGATCCGGGCGCTCAGCCCGAGCACGGCGTGCTCCCAGTCGGCGCGTGAGGCGAGGACGGCGGCGCGCACGTCGTCGGGGGCGCGGTGGACGGGCGGGGGCTGGGTGACGGACATCGCTCCTCGATCGACGCGGCGGACGGGTCGCGTGCAGGATGTCCCGCCCGTGCCGGCGGCCTCGGTAGGGTGAAGGATCATGACGGCCACCCGCAGCCCGGTGCAGGGACGCAGCCTCGACGAGGTCGACCGGCGCATGATCCACGCTCTGCAGATCAGCCCGCGTGCGCGCTGGGCCGCGCTGGCGCCCGTCGTCGGCGTGGACGCGGTCACGCTCGCGCGGCGCTGGGAGCGGCTCGCGGGCGAGGGGGTGGCGTGGGTGGCGGGGCTCCCGGGCTCGGCGGCCCGCGGCCCGGCGGCGATCCTCGAGGTGGAGGCGCAGCCCGGTGCCACGCCGCAGATCGCGGACGCGCTCGCCGCGGACGCCGAGTCGTTCACCGTCGACCACACCGCCGGCGGCCGGGACCTCCTCGTCCTGGTCGGCGCCCCCGACCTGACCGCGCTGGGCGACTACGTCATCGGGCGGATGCGGGGGCTGGACGGGGTGCGGGCCACCCGCACGCACCTGCTCTCCTCGCCGTTCACCGACGCGGGGCAGTGGCGCCTGGGAGCGCTGTCCCCGGAGGAGGCGGCGGCGGTGGGCCGCACGGTGCCGGCGCCGGGTGCGGCCCGGCTGCGCGTCGACCCGCAGCTGGAGGAGGCGCTGCTCACGGTGCTCGGCCGGGACGGCCGCGCGACGGTGGCGACGATCGCCCGGACGCTCGACGTGGGGCAGCGCCGGGTCCGCGAGTCGCTGGCGGCGCTGACCGCGCGCCGGCGCCTGGAGGTGCGCACCGAGATCGCGCGGGCGTACTCGGGGTGGCCGGTGCACGCGTGGTACTTCCTGCGGGTGCCGGCGTCGCTGACGGAGCGGGTCGGCGCGGCGCTCACCCGGCTCGGGGAGGTGCGCCTGGCCGTGTCGACGATCGGCCCGTACAACCTGGTGCTCTCCGTGTGGATGCGGACGCTCGCCGACGTCCAGCGGCTCGAGGTGGCCATCGGCAAGCGGGTGCCCGACGTGTCGATCGCCGACCGCTCCGTCGTCCTGCGCAGCCTGAAGAAGGAGGGCCGGGTGCTCGACGGGCACGGGCACGCGACCGGCACCTTCGTCCCCCTGCCGACCGACTTCGCGCGCGACGACGCCGACTGAGGTACGGATCCTGCACCGCGCGGAGAGCCGCTGACGCGCTGCCTATCGTCGCGTGCCATGGAGACGCAGCAGACCGTCGGGGTCTTCGACCTGTTCACGATCGGCATCGGCCCGTCCAGCTCGCACACGGTCGGTCCCATGAAGGCGGCCGCCGACTTCGCGCGGCGCCTGGCGGACGCGGGGGCCCTGGAACAGGTGCACACGCTGCGGGTCGACGTCCTGGGCTCCCTCGCCGCCACCGGCGCGGGGCACGGGACGTTCACCGCGATCCTCCTGGGGCTCGCCGGCGCCCTGCCGGACCGGGTCCTCCCCGACGAGGCCGAGGCCCTGCTCGACCGGATCACGCGCACCGGCACGGTCGACCTCGACGGGCGGCACCCGGTGCCGTGCCGGGTCGAGGACTTCGTGCTCCGCCCGCTCACGGTGCACCCCCGGCACCCCAACGCGCTGTCGTTCGCCGCGTCCGACGCGCAGGGCCGCGAGCTCGCCGCCGGGACGTACTTCTCGGTGGGCGGCGGCTTCGTCGTGCGCGAGGGGGAGGACGCCGCCGGCGACGCGGCGGACGGCACCGACGCCGCGCCCCTCCCGCTGCCGTTCCGCACGGGCGCCGAGCTGCTCGCGGTGTGCGGGTCGACGGGGCTCGCCGTGAGCGAGGTGATGCGCACCAACGAGCGCGCGCGCCGCTCCGACGACGAGATCTCGCGGGGCCTGCGGCACATCTGGGAGGTCATGGAGGCGTGCGTGCGCTCGGCGGTCGCCCGCGAGGGCGTGCTGCCGGGCGGCCTGGGCGTGCGCCGACGGGCGGGGGAGTGGGCCGCGCGGCTCGAGCGGGAGGACCCGCACCACGACGAGGCGCACTGGCAGCAGCGCGTGAACCTGGTGGCGCTCGCGGTCAACGAGGAGAACGCCAGCGGCGGCCGCGTCGTGACCGCACCGACCAACGGCGCCGCCGGGGTCGTGCCCGCGGTGCTGTCGTACGCGCTGGACTACACCCCGGCGGGTCGCGCCGACCGGGACGACGTGGTCGAGCGCTTCCTGCTCGCCGCGGCGGCGGTCGGCACGCTGTACAAGGCGAACGCGTCGATCTCGGGCGCCGAGGTCGGGTGCCAGGGCGAGGTGGGGTCCGCGTCGTCGATGGCGGCCGCGGGGCTCGCGGAGGTCCTCGGCGGCACGCCGCGGCAGGTGGAGAACGCCGCCGAGATCGCCATGGAGCACAACCTGGGCCTGACGTGCGACCCGATCGGCGGGCTGGTCCAGATCCCGTGCATCGAGCGGAACGCGATCGCGGCGGCCAAGGCGGTCAACGCGGCGCGGATGGCGCTCTGGGGCGACGGCGACCACCGGGTCTCGCTCGACCAGGTGATCGCGACCATGCGCGAGACCGGGGCGGACATGAGCCACAAGTACAAGGAGACCGCGCTGGGCGGTCTCGCCGTCAACGTCGTGGAGTGCTGAGCCGGCGTCCCCGGCCCGGGCGCGTCACCCCTCGGCGCGGAGGAACGCCGTGAGGTGCGCGGCGGCCCGGGCGGGCACCTCGTTCTCCCACGCGTGCCCGGCGCCCGCCAGCAGCAGCAGGTCCGCGTCGGGCAGCTCGGCGGTCATCGCCAGCACGTCCTCGACGGGGACGGTCGCGTCGTCGCGCCCGTGCACCACCAGCACCGGCGCGGCGACGCCGCCGAGGGCGCCGCGGGTGTCGAAGCCGCGCGTCGCCGCGAACCGCCGCACGAGGGCGGCGCTGCGGGCCGCCGCGGCGCCGTCGTCACCAGCGCCCGCGGTCGCCGCCCTGGTGGCCGGGGCCATGCGCGCCAGCAGCGCCGCGGCGCGCCCGGCGTCACCCGTGCCGAGCGCGGCGAGCAGGTCGGCGACGGGTCCGGTGACCCGCCCGGGTCGGAACGGCGCCTGGGAGGTGGCCCCGAGCACCAGCCGGTCGAGCAGCGCCGGGTGCCGCAGCGCGAAGGCCTGCGCCACCATCCCGCCGAACGACGTGCCGAGCACGTGGACGCGGGGGTGCCCGAGCGCGGTGACGAGCGCCGCGAGGTCGTCGGCGAGGTCGTCGGTGCCGTAGCCGGCGGGCGGGTACGCGCTGCCGCCGCAGTCGCGCTGGTCGTACGTGATGACCTGGAAGGCCGGGGCGAGGTGCCGGCGCAGGGGGTCGAACAGGGTCTGCCCGATCTGCAGGCCGTGGACGAGCACGAGCGCCGGCGCGTCCGCGGGCCCGGCCACGCGGAACGCGGTGCGCCCGCCCCGCAGCTCCACGCCGTGCACCTCGCCTCCGGTCACCGGGTCACCAGACCTTGCGCCCGCGGGCGTCCGCGACGAGCTCGGGGTCCGGGATGAGGGTCTTCGCCGCGACGGTCGCGAGCGACTGCTGCGAGAAGTGGAACCCGAAGTCCTCGGTGACGAGCTTGCGCCACGGGCGGTTGAGGATGTTGTGCGTCGCCCAGCGGGCGAACCGCGGCCGCTTCATGATGTCGCGCGCCAGGTCCCAGGCGCGCGGGAGCAGCTCGTCGCGCGGCAGCACGTCGCTGACCAGGCCCCACTCGAGGGCCTTCGGCGCGGGGATGGAGGTGCCGCCGTAGATGGCGTACGCGGCCCGCTTGGTCCCCAGCAGGTGCTGGAGCGCCAGGGACAGGCCGTCGCCGGGGGCGGTGCCGACCATGAAGTGCGGGTCCATGAAGTCGGCGTCCTCGGCGGCGAGCGTGACGTCGCACATGAGGGCGAACTCGGTGTGGATGCCGGGCCCGTTCACCGCCGCGATCGTGGGGATGTCGATGCAGTTGACGAAGTTCTCGATGAGCTTCCAGGCGTCGATCGTCTGCTGGAAGATGTAGTCGGGCGTCTCCTCGACGAGCGGCTTGGGCCACGTCTGGCGCGGGTCGCCCCGGAACCAGGTGTCGCCCGTGCCGGTGATGATGAGTACGTGGTTCTCGGGGTCGTTGCCGACGTCCTGCCAGACGCGGTTCCACGCGTTGTGCGCGGCCCAGTTGTGCACGTACGGCCCGCCGTCGGTGTGCAGGCGCAGCTCGAGGATGCCGTCCTCGCGCCGCATCTCGAAGAAGTCGGCGTACTTCGGCGCGTACTCCTCCAGGGGCGTCGGCGGCACGTGGCCGTCCCACCCGAAGCTCGACGTGTCCACCATGGTGAGGTCCCTCGCTCGGGGCGAGCCGTTCCCGCCCGTTGACGAGACAAAGTATCTCGTTAACGCCGCCGGCCGGCCGGGCCGCGGGTCGTGCGCCGGGAACGGGCGACGTGGCGCCGCGCGCGCAGGTTCCGGGACCTAGAGCCGCCCGGTCTGCCGCAACCCGGCCACCACGAGCTCGACGACGTCGCGCGCCTCGGCGACCGACAGGGGCCGGGCCCGGCGCAGCGTCGACCACTGCACCGGCCCGGCGAGCATCATGTTGACGAACGGCGCCCCCACCGGCGGCAGCTGCCCGGCCGCCGTGGCCAGGTCGAGGCGCCGCTGCAGGTCCGCGGTCCGCTGGTCGAGCAGCCGGACGCCCGCCCGGCGCAGGTCGTCGTCCTCGTCCACCCGCCGCAGCAGGATCTGCAGCACCACCCGCCCGGCGGGGGACGCCGCAGCCGCGGCGAACGCGTGCACGAACGCCGTCAGGTCCTCCACCACGTCGCCGGTGTCGGTGATCGGCACCGACGTCACGGCGAAGTGCTCCAGCACGTCGGCGAGCAGCCCGTCCCGGTCCGGCCACCGCCGGTAGACCGTCGCGCGCCCCACCTGCGCCCGGGCGGCCAGCTCGTCGTACTGCAGGCCGTCGAGCCCCCGCTCGGCCAGCAGCTCCACGGCCGCCGCGTACAGGCGCTCGGTGACCCGGCGGGTGCGGCCGCCGGGGCGGCGGGTCGGGGCTCCGTCAGCCGGCATCGCGCTGGTCCTCCCGTTCGACGGCACCGACCTTAGCGGGGTGAGCCGACCGGCCTGCCCATCAGCCCGGGCCCCTCGGCGCGGCCCCCGCCTCCGCGCCCGGGCTCGGCGGGGACCTTCCGCACCACCGGAGCGAGAAGTCCGCACGCTCCCGCACGCCCCGGGGGTGCCGCGGCCCCCGGTGCCGCGCCTACCGTCCGGACCGACGGGTCCCCGCACCGCCCGGACGCGGCGCGGCGCGGACCCGCGCCCCCACCGTGAGGAGACCCGATGCGACCCCCTGCACCCCGCCGCCGGACGACGACCGCCCCGGCGCTGGCGGCGGCGGTGGCCCTGCTGACCGCGTGCGGCGGCGGCGGCACCGGCACCGACGGCGCGGGCGCGCAGTCGCCGGAGCCGGAGGTCTCGCCGGTGTCGTACCCCGTGCCGGAGGGCTGCCCGACGGGTCAGGAGCTCAGCCTGGTCTCCGTCGGGGAGGACGACTGGGCCGAGCCGCTCGACGCCGCCCTGCTGGACGGGGAGCTGTCGACGCCGCTGCTCCCCGGCGGCTGCGGGTACGTCGTCGGGGACGAGGGCACCACGGACTCCGGGACGCGCTACCGGCGGCTCGTCGTCGAGTACTTCAACCTCGACACCCCGGGCCGGCCGACGCAGGCGGACGTGCGGGCGTGGGGCGAGGCCGCCGGCGGGGTGCCGACGGAGGTGACCGACCTGGACGGCAACCCCACCGGGGAGTACAGCGACACGTCCCTGCGCCTGCCCGACGACTTCACCGGCTTCACCAACGCCGTGGTGAGCTGGGTGGACGGCGAGACGTCGTGGCGGTTCGACCCCGAGAACGACGTCATCCCCGCGTTCACGCAGGGCGCGAACGCGGAGGTCGGCCTGTACCTCGAGGCCGAGCGGGTCGAGGCGATCCAGGCCGCGGCCGCCGCCCCGGGGGCGTCGGCGGGTGCCGGCATCGACCCGACGACGGCCCTCGCCCAGGGACTCTCCGCGACGTTCTCCACCTCCTACAGCGTCGTCGACGGCGAGGGCTACACCGCGACGTACGAGCTGTCGGGCCGGATGCAGCCCTTCACGTCGGACGTCACCGACGCCCCTCCCGGTCAGCTCGAGGCCGTGGGCGCGTCGGGTGTCGGCGGGTCGGTGACCAACACGACGGCGGAGCGCAACATGACCGCGCCGGCCGTGAGCGTCGTCGCGCTGTACCCGCTGGAGTCGGCGGCGTGCAGCGGCTACAACGGCATCTCGGCCGAGGGCGCGGACTGGCAGGACTCGGCGTACTGCGTGCTCGGCCTCGGCTCCGTCCCCGGGGCGCAGCTCACCCCGGACGGGACGCAGTCGTGGGACGCCGCGGAGAGCAGCCAGAGCCTCGGGCCGTACGACGAGACCGGACCGGCGCTCGCGGAGCTCAACGCCCCCGTGTCGGTCTACGCGCGGTTCGGCGGGAAGGGCTCCGGGCTGACCGGGGTCGACTGGACGGCGGACGTCGGCTGCCACGTGCAGAGCACCAACGGCGGCACGTGGGTCGTCGTGATGGACGGGTGGCCGGAGGTCCTCTGCGGCTGACCGGGTCGCGGGGTCAGTCCAGCTCCTTGCCGTAGCACCGGGACTGGGCGAGCACCTCGTACGGCGGGTAGGTCGGGATCCGGGACCAGCCGAGCGCGACGTACAGCCCCTCGGCCTCCGGCTGCCGGTCCCCGGTCTGCAGCACGAGACGCCGGGCGCCGGCGGCGCGGGCCACCCGCTCGGCCTCCGTCATGACCGCGCGGCCGATCCCGCGGCCGCGGTGGCCGGCGGCGACGACGACGCGCTTGACCTCCCACTCCCCGTGGTGCTCCCGCAGGGCGGCGTGCCCGAGGGGCGTGCCGTCGTGGTCCACCGCGAGCACGACGTGCCGGATCGTGGCGGGGTCGACGGCGAGCGCCTCGCGCGCCGCGTCGGACATCGGGCCGAGGTCGCCGTACCGCTCGCCCATCTCGGCGTCCATCGCGGCACGCAGGGCCGCGGCCCGCGGGTCGTCCCAGGCCACCGGCTCGAGCGTGTACGGCGGGTGGGCCGTGCCGGTCACGCGTCGCCCCGGTCGGTGATCGGGGCGACGACCGCCGCGAGCTCGGGCACGGCGGCCTGCACGACAGCGCGTCCGGCGTCGCCGAGCGCCGCGAACCGCTCGGGGCCGAGCAGGTCGACGACGACGCGGCGCACCTCGCGGACGTGCCCGGGTGCCGCGGACTCGACGCGCGCCCGCCCCTCCGGGGTGAGGCGGGCGCTGGTCCGCTTCCCGGCCGCGACGCACGACCCGCGGACGACCAGGCCGGCGTCCTCGAGCCGCCCGACGGCGTGCGACAGGCGCGAGGGGGAGCTCTGGGAGAGGCGGGCCAGGTCGCTCATCGCCGCCTCGTCGTGGGGGCTCTCCGAGAGCGCGGCGAGCACGTGGTACTCGAACAGCGTCATGCCGGAGTCGCGCTTGAGCTGGGCGTCGAGCACGACGGGCAGCGTCATGACCAGCGCCATGACCGCGCGCCAGTCGTCCAGCTGCGCACCCGACAGCCACGGCGTGACGTCCGGCTCCGGCTGTGACATGCCGTGCAGTCTACGGGTGTTGAACTTTCAATGCGAGCGTGTCTAGAGTGCGCGACGTCTTGAACTTTCAACACCTCGTTGGCAGGAGCCACCCATGACCGTGCTGCGCGTCGACTCGACCATCCAGGGCGACCGTTCCGCGAGCGCCGCGCTCGCCGACCTCGTGCTCGCCGAGCTCACCGCCTCCCGCCCGGCCGAGGCGGTCGTGCACCGCCACCTCGGCCGGGACCCGCTGCCCGCCGACGCCTGGGCGACCGCCGTCGGCGCGGGCTGGACGGCCCCCGAGCAGCGCTCCCCGGAGCAGGCGGGCGCCGTCGCGCTCGCCCAGCAGCTCGCCACCGAGCTGCGCGAGGCCGACGCCGCGGTGCTCGCCCTGCCGCTCTACAACTGGGGTGTCTCCCAGCACGTCAAGACGTGGATCGACCTCGCCATCGCGGGCGGCGCCCCCGGCGACCGGCTGCTCGACGGGACGCCCGTCGTGCTCGTGACCACGCGGGGCGGCGGCTACGGCCCCGGCACCCCCAAGGAGGGCTGGGACCACGCCACCGGCTACCTGCGCCGGATCCTCGCGGAGGTCTGGGGCGCCGACCTCACGGTCGTCGAGCGCGAGCTGACCCTGGTGGGCGTCAACCCCGCCCTCGACGCGCTCGCCGAGCCGGCCGCGCTGCAGAAGAAGGAGGCCGAGGCGGCGGCAGCGGCCGCGGGGCGGGCGCTCGCGGCGCGCTGACACGCGGACCCGCGCGGTTCGGCAGCACGGGACTCCGCGGATGCACGTCACGGCTCGCCCGGACCTGGGCGGGCCGTGACGTGCTGCACCGGCCGGTGCCGGGGCTCATCCCGCGCGCGGCGCCTCCACGTCGACCACCCACGTCACCCCGAACCGGTCGGTGAGCATGCCGAAGCCGGGGCTCCACGGGGACGCCACGAGGGGCTCGACGACCTGGCCGCCTGCCGCGAGGCCGTCCCACAGCGGGGTGACCTCGTCGAGCGACCGACCGCGCAGCGACTGGAAGAACGGGCGGTCGGTGAGGGTCAGGCCGTTCTCGCGCCGGGTGCTGCCGGCCGGCCCGGCCAGGCCCGGGGCCGGCTCGCCGGGGACGTCGTACGCCATGAGCCGCAGGCCGTCCGGGGTGTCGAGCTGCCCGAACACGAGCCGGTCGGCACCGGGGACGTCCTGGGGTGCGCCGAGGTCGGCGTACGTCGCGGTGGTGAGGGTGCCGCCGAACACCGCGCGGTAGTGCTCGAGCGCCTCGCGGGCGGTGCCGCGGAAGTTCAGGTGGGTGGTGGTCGTCAGGGTCATCGGGTCCGTCCTTCGCGTGGGTCGGCGGTCACCGGGCCGGTGCCGTGCCGCCACGGTGGACCATGTCGCGGACAGGTCGTGTCCTCGACCGCGCGCACACTGGGGGCGTGCCCGGGACCGCCACGCGCCTGCTCGCCCTGCTCTCGCTGCTCCAGTCCCGTCGCGACTGGCCCGGGCAGGTGCTCGCCGACCGCCTCGACGTGACCACCCGGACCGTCCGGCGCGACGTCGACCGGCTGCGCGAGCTCGGCTACACCATCGCCGCGACGTCGGGCCCCGACGGCGGCTACCGCCTGGCCGCGGGCTCGGAGCTGCCGCCGATGCTGTTCGACGACGAGCAGGCGGTGGCGGTGGCCGTCGCGCTGCGGCACGTGCCGTCCAGCGGCGTGGACGTCGACGAGGCGGCCGCGCGCGCCCTGGCGACCGTCCGGCAGGTGATGCCGTCGCGGCTGCGGCACCGCGTCGACGGCATCCGGTTCTCCGGCTCACCGCCCGCGGAGCGGGTCGACCCGGCGGTGCTCGAGGCCGTCAGCTCCGCGACGCGGGAGCGGCGGACGCTGCGGTTCGACTACGCCGGCCGCGCGGACCCGGTGCGGGTGGAGCCGCACGCCGTCGTCGCCCGCGGGGGCCGGTGGTACCTGCTCGCCTGGCACCCGGGGGCCGCGGGCTGGCGCACCTACCGGCTGGACCGGATGGCGCCGCGGCACCCGGCGGGCGCGCGGTTCGACCCGCGGCCGGTGCCCACCGGCGACGCCGGCACGTTCCTCGCGGCCCGCGCGCGGGGCCTCGACCCCGGCGTCGACGCCGGCGTCGACACCGCGCCCAACCCCGCACCGGACCCCGACGCCGCCGGGGCCTGGCCCTGCACAGGGGAGGTCCTGCTCGAGCTCCCGGCGGCCGCGGTCGCCCCCTGGCTGGGCGACGGCGTCCTCGTGCCCGTCTCGGCGACGGCGTGCCGGGTGACGGCGGGGTCGTGGTCGTGGGCCGGGCTGCTCGCGTGGGTGCTGCGGTTCGACGCGCCGTTCACGGTGCTCGGGCCGGACGCCTTCGCCGAGGCGACCGCGGCGCTCGCACGGCGGGTGGGGGCAGCGGCGGGCGGTGCGTGAAGCAGTTCGGATCGCCGAATCTGCGGATCAGGTCCGCTCAAAGTCCCAGGTCGCGGGGTGGACACGGGAACCCCGCCGCCCGCGAGGGACGATGGTCCCCTCCTGAGCGCGCCCGCGACGGCGATCAGCAGTCCACGGCCGGCACGACACCGGACGACCACTGGACACAAGGGGGCCGTGCCATGGGCACGACAGCACCGACAGCACCGCACCGCCGCACGCTCGTCGCCTGGTTCCGGGACCGGGGCGTCAGCACCAAGATCCTCGCCGCCGTCCTGGTGGCCGCCGCCGTCGGCGCGGCCGTGGGCGTCATGGGCATCGCCGCGCTCGGGCGCACGGACCAGGCGACCACCTCGATGTACGAGCAGAGCTTCAAGGGCCTCGAGTACGCGGCCGTCATGCGCCGCGCGACGGTGGAGATGCGGTTCCAGGTCGCGAACCACATGCTCGTGACCGACGACGCCGCGAAGGACGCCGCCGAGCAGAAGATCGACGCGTCGGAGGCCGAGATCCGCGACGCCGCCGCCACGTACGGCGAGCTGAGGCTCGGCGCGGAGCAGCGCGCGTCGCTCGACGAGTTCGTGACGGGCCTGGACGCCTACGCGGCCGTCCGGGACAACGACCTGCTGCCGGCCAGCCGGGACCGCGACCTGGCCCGGTTCGTCGAGCTGCGCGACAGCAAGGCGCAGGGCCTGATCGACTCGATGAACGCGAGCGTCACCGCGCTGGTGGACCACGAGAGGGAGTCGGCCGCCGCGGCAGCCGACGCCGCCTCCCGGCAGTACCGCAGCAACCGCCTGCAGGTGATCGTGCTGCTCGCCGTGGGCACGGCGCTGGCGGTCGGCCTCGGCATGGTGGTCGCGCGGTCCATCCGCGGCGGGATCACGCGGGTGCGGGCCGTCGCCGAGGGCATCGCGCGCCGGGACCTGACGGTCCGGGCCGCGCTCGGCTCCCGCGACGAGCTCGGGCTGATGGGCGAGGCGCTCGACACCGCGATGGACGACCTCGGGCAGGTCGTGGCCACGATCGACGCGTCGTCGGGCGCGCTGTCGGCGGCGGCCGAGGAGATGTCGGCGACCAGCGGGGAGATCGCCGCGGCGGCGGAGCAGACGTCCGCCCAGGCCGGCGTGGTCGCGGCGGCGGCCGAGCAGGTGTCCCGCAACGTCCAGACCGTGGCCGCGGGCTCCGAGCAGATGGGCGCCTCCATCCAGGAGATCGCGCAGAACGCGGCGCGCGCCGCGGAGGTCGCCGACCGCGCGGTCGCCACCGTCGGCTCGACGGCGACGACCATGGCACGCCTCGGCGACGCGAGCCGGCAGATCGGCAACGTGGTCAAGCTCATCACCAGCATCGCGGAGCAGACCAACCTGCTCGCGCTCAACGCCACCATCGAGGCGGCCCGCGCCGGCGAGGCCGGCAAGGGCTTCGCGGTCGTCGCCGGGGAGGGCAAGGAGCTCGCGCAGGAGACCGCCAAGGCCACGGGGGACATCGCCCAGCAGGTGGAGGCCATCCAGTCCGAGGCGGGCGGCGCGGAGGCGGCGATCGACGAGATCAGCGGGATCATCGGGCAGATCAGCGCGTTCCAGGGCACGATCGCGAGCGCCGTGGAGGAGCAGACCTCCACGACGGCGGAGATCAACCGGAGCGTCGCCGAGGCGGCCACCGGATCCAGCGAGATCGCCGCGAACATCTCCGGGGTCGCCGACGGCGCGTCGGACACCACGCAGGGGGTCGCGCAGTCGCGGGACGCCGTGCAGTCGCTCGCCGCCATGTCGGCCGACCTCCGCACGCTCGTCGGCAGCTTCCGGGCGGGCTGACCGGCGGTCCGGCACGGCGCCTACGCTGGCGCCGTGCCGGACACCCGCCTGCGCCGCGTCGCCGTCCTGGTGCTCGAGGGCGCCAAGCCGCTGGACGTCGGGATGCCCGCGCAGGTGTTCACCACCCGGCCGTCCATGCCGTACGAGGTCCGGGTGTGCGGGCCCGCGCCCGGCCTGGTGCGCGGCGGCGACGGCCTGTCGTACCACGTGGCCGACGGCCTCGACGCGCTGGCGTGGGCGGACGTCGTGTTCATCCCCGGGTACCGGTTCCCGGACCGGGAGGACCCGCCGCCCGCCGTCGTGGCGGCCCTCGTCGCGGCGCACGGGCGCGGCGCGGACCTGGCGGCGATCTCGACCGGGGCGTTCGCGCTGGCGGCGACCGGGCTGCTGGACGGCCGGCGCGCGACGACGCACTGGCACTACACGCGCGCGTTCGCGGCCCGGTACCCCCGCGTGACCGTGGACGAGAACGTGCTGTTCGTCGACGAGGGCAGCCTGCTCACGTCCGCGGGCGCGGCGTCCGGCCTCGACCTGTGCCTGCACATCATCCGGCGGGACCTCGGCGTCGCGGCGTCGAACCACGCGGCCCGGCGGCTGGTCGCGGCGCCGTACCGCAGCGGCGGCCAGGCGCAGTACGTGCCGCGCAGCGTGCCCGAGCCCCTGGGCGAGCGGTTCGCCGCGACCCGGGAGTGGGTGCTGCGCCGGCTCGACGCCCCGCTGACGCTCGAGGTCATGGCGCGGCACGCGGCGGTGTCGCCGCGCACCTTCTCCCGGCGCTTCGTCGACGAGACCGGCTACACGCCGATGCAGTGGGTGCTGCGGGTGCGCGTGGACGCGGCGCGGGAGCTGCTCGAGCGCTCGCAGCGCTCCGTCGAGCAGGTCGCCGCCGACGTGGGGCTGGGCACCGGCGCGAACCTGCGGCGGCACTTCCAGCGGGTGCTGGGGACGACCCCGAGCGAGTACCGCCGCACGTTCACGCGCGGCGAGTAGGGGCCGCGGCCCGGCTGGCGAGATCCGTGCGGACCGTGGCGCCTCGGCCGCTGTCGGGCGCGCGCCCGCCCGGACAGGCTGGTCGCGACCGATCAGGCACCACCAGGAGGACACCATGACCCGCATCGCCGTGAACGGCTTCGGCCGCATCGGCCGGAACGTGCTGCGCGCGCTGCTCGAGCGCGGCAGCGACCTCGAGGTCGTCGCCGTCAACGACCTCGCCGAGCCGGCCGCGCTGGCCCGGCTGCTGGCGTTCGACTCCACCGCCGGCCGGCTCGGCCGGCCCGTCACCGTCGACGGCGACGCGATCGTCGTCGACGGGCACCGCATCCGGGTGCTCGCCGAGCGCGAGCCGTCCGCGCTGCCCTGGGCCGAGCTCGGCGTCGAGGTCGTCCTCGAGGCGACCGGGCGGTTCACGTCCGCCGCCGCGGCCCGCGGGCACCTCGACGCCGGCGCGCGCGTCGTGCTGGTCGGCGCACCGTCCGACGGCGCGGACGTGACGATCGCCTACGGCGTCAACACCGACGCGTACGACCCGGCCGTCCACACCGTGGTGTCGAACGCCTCGTGCACCACCAACGCCCTGGCCCCGCTCGCCCTCGTCCTCGACCAGCTCGCGGGCATCGAGCACGGGTTCATGACCACCGTGCACGCCTACACGCAGGAGCAGAACCTGCAGGACGGCCCCCACCGGGACGCCCGCCGGGCGCGGGCGGCAGCGGTCAACATCGTCCCGACCACGACGGGCGCCGCGAAGGCCATCGGCCTGGTCCTGCCGCAGCTCGACGGCCGGCTGTCCGGCGACTCGATCCGCGTCCCCGTGCCCGTCGGCTCGCTGGTCGAGCTGAACGCCACCGTGTCCCGCGACGTCAGCCGCGACGACGTGCTGGCGGCGTACCGGGCCGCGGCGGCGGGGCCGCTCGCGGGGGTCCTGGAGTACTCGGAGGACCCGCTGGTGTCGTCCGACATCACCGGCGACCCGGCGTCGTCGGTGTTCGACTCGCTCCTGACCCGCGTCGACGGCCGGCACGTCAAGGTCGTCGCCTGGTACGACAACGAGTGGGGCTTCTCGAACCGCGTCGTCGACACGCTCGAGCTGCTCGCGCGCTCGCTGGCCTGAGGCCGGGCCGCCGCGCGCGCCTCACCCGCGCGCGGCGGCCTGCTCCTCGCGCAGCAGGGCGTACGCGAACGAGTCCAGCCACCGCCCCGACCGGTGCAGCGACTCGGCGCGGAACGTCGCCTCGCGCCGCATGCCGATCCGCTCCATGAGCCGCCACGACGGCGTGTTGTCCGCGAAGCAGAGGGCGGTGACGCGGCGCAGGCCGAGGTCGGTGAAGCACAGCCCGAGCACGCGGGCCGCGGCCTCCGTCGCGAGTCCCCGGCCGTGGTGCGCCGGGTCGAACGCCCAGCCGAGCTCCGCCTGCGTCGCCGCGGCGTCGCCGGCCACCTCCGTCTGCGCCCAGGCGTCCTCGACGCGGACCATGAGGTCGCCCACGACGACGCCCTCGTGCTCGGCGACCAGCGTCACGCGCAGGCGGTCCGGCTCCGCGAACTGCGGGGCCCACGCGTCGAGCGCGCCCGGCACGGCGGTCATCCACTCCGCCACGGCCGGCAGGCGCCGGTACCGCCACACCGCCTCGGCGTCGGAGGCGGTGGCGGGGCGCAGCGTCAGGCGCTCGGTGGTGACGGGCCAGGCGAGGTCCTGCAGGGCGGGCGGCACGGTCCCCATCATGCGCGCGGCGACGGCCCCGCGGAGCCGGTCTCGGACACCCGGCGGAGGCGCTGCAGGTGGTACCGCCAGCCCTCGGCGTGCTCGGCGGGCAGCGTGGGCGGGGTCCCGGCGGTCGCGAACCCGGACTCGGTGAGCGTCACCTCCGTCCCCGCCCCGGCGGCGGCGAGGCGGATCGTCACGTCCAGGGGGTGCGCCCACGACGGCTCGCGCCACCGGAACGCCAGCAGGCCCGGGGCGTCGCACCGGACCACCTCGCCGGTCGCGGACCGCACCTCGCCGTCCTCGGTCCACGTCTCCACGAGCGGGGACCCGGCGACGGGGTCGAAGACGAGCTCGGGCCACCACGCGGCGCGCCCGGCGGTCAGCGCCCACCAGACCGCGTCGGGCGCGGCGGCGACGGTCTGCGAGACGGACACCGATCCGGGCGGGGACGACGGGGGCACGACCGGACGGTAGCGCGGACGCCCGCCGCACGGGATCCGTGAGCACCGCGTCGCGGGCCGTATGGGATCCGTGAGGATCGCCGCCGGCACCCCGACGGCGGGCGTGTGATGGGCGACGGCCCCGCTCTCGCCGGGGTCGCCGCCCGGCCGAGCGCCGGTGCGGCCCCGTCCGAAGGGAGCCCCCTCGTGCTGGACCTGGTTGTCGTGGCGGCCGTGGTCGTCCTGTTCGCCCTCGTGGGCGCGGTGGCCTCGGGGGTGGAGCGGCTGTGATCGTGCTCGACCTGCTGGCCGTCGTCCTGGGCGTCGCGGCGGTGGTCTACCTGGTGTGGGCGCTCGTGAAGCCGGAGCGGTTCTGATGGGGGCGGGCTGGGCGGCCGCCGCGCAGCTGGCGGCCGTCGTGCTCGTGCTCGCCGCGCTGTACCGGCCGCTGGGCGACGCCATGGCGCGGGTGTACACCTCCGGCCGGGACCTGCGGGTGGAGCGCGTCCTGTACCGGGTGCTGGGGGTGGACCCGGGGTCGGAGCAGTCGCCGCGGGCGTACACGCGCAGCGTCCTGGCGTTCTCCCTGGTCGGCGTGCTGCTCGTCTACGCGCTGCAGCGGCTGCAGGCGTGGCTGCCGTGGGACCTGGGCCTGCCGGGCGTGGGGCAGCACCTCGCGTTCAACACGGCCGTGTCGTTCGTGACGAACACGAACTGGCAGGCGTACTCCCCGGAGGCGACGCTCGGCTACGCGGTGCAGGCCGGTGCCCTGGCGGTGCAGAACTTCGCGTCCGCGGCGGTCGGGCTCGCGGTGGCCGTCGCGCTGGTGCGCGGGTTCGCCCGGCGCCGCAGCGGGACGATCGGCAACTTCTGGGTCGACCTGGTGCGGGGGACGCTGCGGATCCTGCTGCCGCTCTCGGTGGTCGCGGCGGTCGTCCTGGTCGCCGGCGGCGTGGTCCAGAGCTGGTCCGGGTTCACCGACGTGACGACGCTCGCCGGCGGCACGCAGACGCTCCCGGGCGGCCCGGTCGCCTCGCAGGAGGCCATCAAGCTGCTCGGCACCAACGGCGGCGGGTTCTTCAACGCGAACGCGGCGCACCCGTACGAGAACCCCACCGCGTGGACGTCGGCGTTCGAGGTGGTGCTGCTCCTCGCGATCCCGTTCAGCCTGCCCCGGACGTTCGGGCGGATGGTCGGCAGCGACCGACAGGGCTACGCGGTGCTCGCCGCGATGGCGTCGATCTTCCTGGTCAGCACCGTGGCGCTGACGGTCGTCGAGATGCACGGCGCCGGCACCGCGCCGCAGCTCGCGGGCGCCGCGATGGAGGGCAAGGAGCAGCGGTTCGGCGTCGCGGCCTCCGCGCTGTACGCGGGCGCCACCACGCTGACGTCGACGGGGTCGGTGAACGCGATGCACGACTCGTTCACGGCGCTCGGCGGCCTGTTCCCGATGCTCAACATGATGCTCGGCGAGGTCGCTCCGGGCGGTGTCGGCTCCGGCCTGTACGGGATGCTCGTGCTCGCGGTCGTCGCCGTGTTCGTCGGCGGCCTCATGGTCGGGCGGACGCCGGAGTACCTGGGCAAGCGGATCGGGCCGCGCGAGATCAAGCTCGCGTCCCTGTACATCCTCGTGACGCCCACGCTGGTGCTCGCGGGCACCGCGCTGTCGTTCGCGGTCCCGGGGGTGCGCGCCGGCGTGGAGGGCTCCATGGCCAACCCCGGCGTGCACGGCTTCTCCGAGGTGCTGTACGCGTTCACGTCCGCGGCCAACAACAACGGCTCGGCGTTCGCGGGGCTGACGGCGAGCACGCCGTGGTTCGACTCGGCGCTGGGCGTCGCGATGCTGCTCGGCCGGTTCGTGCCCGTCGTGCTGGTGCTGGCGCTCGCGGGCTCGCTCGCCGCGCAGGACGTGGTCCCCGCCACCGCCGGGACGCTCCCCACCCACCGGCCGCAGTTCGTCGGCCTCCTCACGGGCGTCGCGGTGATCGTGACCGCCCTGACGTACTTCCCCGTTCTCGCGCTGGGTCCCCTGGCGGAAGGGCTGTGACTCCCATGACGACGCTCCTGCAGCAGGACCCCGCGCAGCAGGCCCCCGGCGGCCCGGCGGCGCCGGCCGCACGTCCCCGGCGCGGGCTGAGCGCGGCGCAGCTCCGCGAGGCCCTGCCCGGCGCGCTGCGCAAGCTCGACCCGCGCGTGATGTGGCACAACCCCGTGATGTTCGTGGTGGAGGTCGGCGCCGTCCTGACGACGCTCCTCGCCGTCGCGGAGCCGTTCACCGGCGGCCCCGGGGAGTCGGGCGGCACGCCCACGCCCGTGACGTTCACGGCGGCGATCGCCGCCTGGCTGTGGGCGACGGTGCTGTTCGCGAACCTCGCCGAGGCCGTGGCGGAGGGCCGTGGCAAGGCGCAGGCGGACAGCCTGCGGCAGACCCGGTCGAGCACGACGGCCACCGTGGTGGTCGGCTACGACGCGGCGGCCGACCCCGCGGCGGAGCGCGCCCGCACCCGGACGGTCGCCTCGCCCGACCTCGCGCTCGGGGACGTGGTCGTCGTGACCGCCGGCGAGCTGGTGCCGGGCGACGGCGACGTGGTGTGGGGCATCGCCTCGGTGGACGAGTCCGCGATCACCGGCGAGTCCGCGCCGGTGGTCCGGGAGTCCGGCGGCGACCGCAGCGCGGTGACCGGCGGGACGCGCGTGCTGTCCGACCGGATCGTCGTGCGGATCACCTCGACGCCGGGGGAGACGTTCGTCGACCGGATGATCGCGCTCGTCGAGGGGGCCGCGCGGCAGCGGACTCCGAACGAGATCGCGCTGAACATCCTGCTGGCGTCGCTGTCCGTGGTGTTCGTGGTGGTCGCGCTGACCCTCGGGCCGGTCGCGTCGTACGCCGGTGCGGCCGTGAGCGTGCCGGTGCTCGTGGCGCTGCTGGTGTGCCTCATCCCGACGACCATCGGCGCGCTGCTGTCCGCCATCGGCATCGCGGGCATGGACCGGCTGGTGCAGCGCAACGTCCTGGCGATGTCCGGCCGCGCGGTCGAGGCCGCCGGCGACGTCACCACGCTGCTGCTCGACAAGACCGGCACCATCACGTACGGCAACCGCCGGGCGGTGGCGTTCCTGCCGCTCGCCGGCGTCCCGGAGGCGGAGCTGGTGCGGCGCGCGGCGCAGGCGTCCGCCGTCGACCCGACCCCGGAGGGCCGCTCGATCGTGGACCTCGCGGTCGCCGGCGGGGTCGCCGGCGGGGCGGCCGACGTCGCCGACCTGCCGCCCGGGACGGACGTCGTGCCGTTCACCGCGCAGACCCGCATGAGCGGCGTCGACCTGCCCGACGGCACGGTGGTCCGCAAGGGCGCCGGCAGCGCGGTGCTGGCCTGGCTCGCGGCGGCGGAGGCGCCGGCCGGGCTGACGGAGGTCGTCGAGCGGATCTCCGCCGACGGCGGCACCCCGCTGGTGGTCGCGGTGCAGGACCGCGACGGGGAGGGTCGGGTCCTCGGCGTCGTCCACCTCAAGGACGTCGTCAAGGAGGGCCTGTCCGACCGGTTCGCCGAGCTGCGCGCCATGGGCATCCGCACCGTGATGATCACGGGCGACAACCCGCTGACCGCCCGGGCCATCGCCGCGGAGGCTGGCGTGGACGACTTCCTCGCGGAGGCGACGCCGGAGGACAAGCTGGCGCTCATCCGGCGCGAGCAGGAGGGCGGGCACCTGGTCGCGATGACCGGCGACGGCACCAACGACGCCCCCGCGCTCGCCCAGGCGGACGTCGGCGTCGCGATGAACACCGGCACGTCGGCCGCCAAGGAGGCCGGCAACATGGTCGACCTCGACTCCGACCCGACCAAGCTCATCGACATCGTGCGGATCGGCAAGCAGCTGCTCATCACGCGCGGCGCGCTCACCACGTTCTCGCTCGCCAACGACGTCGCGAAGTACTTCGCGATCATCCCGGCGCTGTTCGCCGGCGCGTTCCCGGGGCTCGCGGCGCTCAACGTCATGCACCTGGGCTCGCCGGCCTCGGCCATCCTCTCGGCGATCGTGTTCAACGCGCTCGTCATCGTCGCGCTGATCCCGCTGGCGCTGCGCGGGGTGCGGTACCGGCCCGCCGCCGCGTCCGCGCTGCTCGGCCGCAACCTGCTCGTCTACGGGCTGGGCGGCGTGGTCGCCCCGTTCCTCGGCATCAAGCTGATCGACCTGGTCGTCAGCCTGCTGCCCGGCTTCTGACCGGCGCGCCGGACCCCGACCCCCGAACCCCGAGAAGGACCCATGAGCTCCCCCCGCACCACCTGGCCGCACGTGCGCGTCGCCCTGCGCGCGATGCTCGTCCTCACCCTGCTGCTCGGCGTCGGCTACCCGCTGCTCGTCACCGGCCTCGGGCGCCTCGTGCCGGCGCGTGCCGACGGCTCGCTCGTCACCGGGCCGGACGGCGACGTCGTCGGCTCGGCGCTGATCGGCCAGGCGTTCACCGACGCGGACGGGGCGCCGCTGCCGCAGTACCTGCAGCCCCGGCCGTCCGCGACCGGGTACGACGCGGCGGCCTCCGCGGGGTCGAACCTCGGCCCGGAGAACCCGGACCTCGTCGCCGCCGTCGAGGAGCGGCGCGAGGCGGTGGCGGCGTTCGAGGGCGTCGACCCCGCGGCGGTGCCGCCGGACGCCGTCACCGCGTCCGCGTCGGGCCTCGACCCGCACATCAGCCCGGAGTACGCCGAGCTGCAGGTGCCGAGGCTGGCGCGGGAGCGCGGCCTGACGCCCGACGAGGTGCGCCGCGTCATCGCGGACGCCACCACCGGGCCGGACCTCGGGTTCCTCGGGCAGGCGGCGGTGGACGTGCTGCAGGTCAACGTGGCGCTCGACCGGCTGGCGTGACGGGCGGGCGCCGGCGGTGGTGTAGAACGGCGGGGACCCCCGCGACGCCGCGCGGGCGACCGCACGCACAGGAGCGCCCCGCATGACCGAGCCGTACGGCTACCTGCTGGTCCACTTCGTGGAGGACCAGGTGGGCCACGCCGAGAAGATCTACTTCTCCCTGTCGGTCGGCGACGACCCGCTGCGCTGGCGGCGGCTCCGCGGCGGTGAGGCGGTGCTCGAGTCCACCGGCGGGACCGGCGGCGTCCGCGACCCCCACCTGGTGCGCGGGCCGGACGGCTTCCACCTGCTCGCGACGGACCTGCGCGTCTGGCGGCCGGAGGGCCCGGACTGGTGGGCGTACCGGCACCGCGGCAGCCGGGACCTCGTCGTGTGGGACTCGCCGGACCTGGTCACCTGGTCCGCGCCGCGGTACGTCACCGTCGCGCCGCCCGGTGCGGGCATGGCGTGGGCGCCGGAGGCCGTGTACGACCCCGTGTCGGGCGACTACCTGGTGCACTGGTCGTCCGGGCTGGACGACGGCGGACCCGACGGCGACGCGGGCCGGGACACGGGGCCCGCCCGGATCATGGTGGCCCGCACCCGCGACTTCCGGACGTTCACCGAGCCGCGGACGTACCTGGAGCTGCCCGTCGGTGTGATCGACATGACGGTGCACGTCACCGGCGACGCCGTGCACCGGTTCGCCAAGCAGGACGACGACGCGCCCGGGTCCTGGGGCGTGTTCCACCAGGTCGGCCCGTCGTTCTTCGCGGACGACTTCGTGACGGTGGCCCGGAACATCGGCGCCGACCTCGGCTCCCACGTCGAGGGGCCGCTCGTGTTCCGGGCGCACCACGAGCACCGGTGGTACCTGTGGGTGGACCGGTACCCGGAGCTGCCGCAGGGCTACCGCGCGCTGACGACCACCGACCTGCGGTCGGGGGACTGGCGGCCGGTGCCCGACCTGGAGCTCGAGCCGAACACCAAGCACGGGGTGGTCCTGCCGCTGCTGCGCCACGAGCACGCGGCCCTCGACGCCCTCTGAGGTGACCGGCGCCGGCCGGTCCGGCGCGCCGTCGCGGTGCCACCCCCGGGGTGGACCCGTCGACCCTCCGCGCCCCGGCGCCGCCACGAACGGGTGGTCCGGCGTGGGCCGCGCGTGGTCGGGGCGCTGGGCCGATCGGGTGCAGCGGTCACGGAACACCGCGAAAACCTGCGGATCGGTCGGGATGTGCCGAATGGGCCGGGTGTCCAACTCGTGCCACCGAAGGAGCAGTCATGCCCGTGCAGCCCGTCGATCCCCCGCTCGTGGTGCGGCGCCGAGGGCCCGCGAGCTGGCCGCTCGCCGTGAAGCTGGGCGGCAGCCTCGCCCTGCTGGCCCTCGTGGCCGTCGTGCTCGCCGCGGTCTCGACGACGCGGCTGCTCGCGATGGCGGCCAGCCAGGACGAGATGGACTCCGACGGCGTCGTGCCGCTGGTCGCGGTCGCCGACCTGCAGCGGGAGTTCACCGCGCAGCGGCTGGCGTACGTCCGGCTCGCGCTGGTCGACGAGCAGGACGTGGAGGCGGAGCTCGGGGAGATCGGCGAGCGGGACGACCGGATCGCCGACCTGACCGGGACGCTGGTGGCGGAGCTGGGGTCGGACGGCGCCGCGGGCGAGATCCAGGAGGCCGTCGCGGCCTACGAGCAGACGGCCTCCGAGGACTACGTCCCCCTGCTCCGCGCCGGCGACCCGGCCGCGGTCGACGTGGTGAACGGAACCCTGCGCGCGGCCGGGCAGGACGCCGACCAGCTCATCGACCAGGTCTCGGACGCCGCCGGGACGCGGGCCCACGACATCGCCGCGGACGGCGAGCGGCTCGTCCGGCAGTCGGTGCTGGTCGTGTGGGTCGTGCTCGCCGGCGCCCTCGCCGTCGTCGGCGTCGTCGCGGTCCTGGTGCTGCGCCAGGTGCTGACCGGCCTGCGGTCGGTCCAGACCTCGCTCGTCGCGATCGCCGACGGCGACCTCACCGTCGCGCCGCGGGTGGTGTCCGGCGACGAGGTCGGGCAGATGGCCTCGGCGCTCGCCACCGCGCAGACGCAGCTGCGCGGCACGATCTCCCGGGTGGTCGAGGCCGCGCAGACGGTGGCCGCGGCGACCGAGCAGCTCTCGGCGTCCTCGACGCAGGTGTCGGCGTCCTCGCAGGAGACGGCGACCCAGGCCGGCTCGGTCGCGGCCTCCGCCGAGCAGGTGTCGCGCAGCGTGCAGACGGTCGCCGCCGGCGCGGAGCAGATGGGCGCGAGCATCCGCGAGATCGCCCAGAACGCGTCCGAGGCGGCGAAGGTCGCGGCGTCGGCGACGCAGGTCGCGCAGTCCACCACCGAGCAGGTGAGGCGGCTCGGCGAGTCCAGCCAGGAGATCGGCAGCATCATCAAGGTCATCACCAGCATCGCGGAGCAGACCAACCTGCTCGCGCTGAACGCGACGATCGAGTCGGCCCGTGCGGGCGAGGCGGGCAAGGGCTTCGCGGTGGTCGCCGGCGAGGGCAAGGAGCTCGCGCAGGAGACCGCGAGGGCCACCGAGGACATCGCCCGCCGCATCGACCGCATCCAGACCGACACCACGGGTGCGGTCGCCGCGATCGACGAGATCTCCGAGACGGTCGGGGCGATCAACGACTACCAGACGACCATCGCGAGCGCCGTCGAGGAGCAGACCGCCACCACCGCGGAGATCTCGCGCTCGGTGGCGGAGGCCGCGACCGGGTCGGGGGAGATCGCGCAGACGATCAGCGGCGTCGCGCAGCAGGCGGACGCCGCGAACCAGGCGCTCAACCAGGTCGACCAGGCGGTCGGCGAGCTCGCGCGGATGGCCGAGACGCTGCGCGGCGACGCCGCGGTGTTCCGGGTCTGACCGCGGGCCCCCGGCCAGGCCGGCGGGCGGGGCGGCTCACGCGGCCGCCCCGTCCACCGCGCCGCCCGTCGTGCCGCCCGTCGCGCCGTCCGGAGGGGCGGGCACGCACAGCCCCGCGAGGGCCAGCGCCGCCGCGTCCGCCGCGGCGCCCACGAGCGCGTCGTCGCGGGTGGTGAGCCACAGCATCCCCAGGCCCGAGCCGGCCGAGGTGAAGGCGCCGGCCAGGGCGTCGATGGGGACCGTCCAGGACAGCCGCATCCGGTGGCTCCAGCGGGCGACGAGGTCACCCACGGTGCGGTCCGCCTCCGTGCGGCTCCGGGCCGCCCGGTCCGGGGAGTGCCGGGCGACCGTCACCGTGAGCTCGTGGAGCAGCAGGTGGCGCTCCGGGTCGGACCGCACCGCCAGCAGGAGGCCCTCGAGGGCGTCGCGGAACGCGGTGCGCGGGTCGGGGTGCTCGAACGCGGCGTCCCCGGCGGGGTGCAGCACCGCCAGCGCCTCACGCTCGAGCAGAGCCTCCACGAGCTCGCCCCGCGAGGCGAAGCAGTAGTGGAAGGCCCCGTGGGCGAGACCCGCCCGCTGGGTGACGGTCCGCGTGGTGACGGCGGCGAGCCCGCCGTCGCGGGCGACGGCCGAGGCGGCCTCGAGCAGCTGCTCGCGTCTCTCCTCGACCGGTCGGTGCTCCTGGTGCCGCATCGTGGCCATGGCGGGACCTCCTCGCGCGCCACCGTAGTGGCGCGGCGGGCGGGTCGCCCCGGCGAGGGCTCCCGCCTGCGGGGGCGCCCGTCAGGCCGGCGACGACGCCACGTCGGAGTCCGTCAGGACGGTGCGGGAGACCCCGTGCGTGGTGGCGTGCACGGCGAACGCGCCCGTGGCCGCGTCGAGCTCGAGCTCCGCCGTCTCGGCCCCGGACGTCCACCGGAGCCGGGCGGTGGTGCCGGTCACCTCGGGGTGGAACGTGCCGCCGAACGCCGGGTGCGTGGTGCGCAGGCGCAGCGCGGTCAGCTGGGCGCGGACCGCCGGCCGGTCGAGCGCCGCAGCCACCTCGTCGTCGGTGTACCGGTGCCGGTTGACGTCCCGCCCGACGCCGGTCGCCGCGAGCAGGTCCATGTCGTTCTCCCCGGCGAGCAGGCCCACGTAGTACACCTGCGGGATGCCGGGCACGAACAGCTGGACCAGGCGCGCCAGCACGTAGCGGCGGTCGTCGCGACCCAGCGCGTCGTAGAACGTGCAGTTGACCTGGTAGAGGTCGAGGTTGGACGCGGCCGCGCCGGTGGCCTGCCGGCTGGTGCCGCCGCTGTTGTCGTGGATGCGCTCGACCAGGGCGTCGATGTCCGCGGGCGGCAGCAGCCCGGGCTCGCCGGGACGCAGGTCGCTGGGGCCGACGTCGACGATGCCGATCCCGTCGTGCGTGTCGAGCACCGTCACGGCGTTCGCCGGCCGGATGCCGAGCCAGCGGTCGAGCGGCGCGAGGTCCCCGGTGGTCAGCGCGTGCAGCACCAGCGGCGGCAGCGCGAAGTCGTAGACGAGGTCGACGGTCTGCGCGATCTCGACCTGCTGGAGGTAGTGGCCGTGCACCTCCACCAGCACCTGGGCGCCGCGGGCGTGCGCGTGCTCCACGATGCGGCGCGTGTACGCGTCGGTCGCGGGCGTCATGAAGCAGTCGGTGCCCGCCTCCTTGCCCGTGTACCCGACGGCGTCCAGGCGCAGCACCGTCACCCCGCCGGCGGTCAGGGCGTCGACCACGGACGTGAGGTAGTCCCACGCCTGCGTCGTCCGCAGGTCGATGTCGACCTGGTCCGGGGTGAACGTCGTCCACACCAGGCGCCGCTCGCCGCCGAGCGTCATCGCCGTGAACGGCAGCCCGGGCCGCGGGCGGTAGATGCGCGCGAGGTCCTGCTCGGTGGCGCCGTCCGGGAACACCGACCCGAGCGTGAGGAACATCGGCGCCCAGGGGGAGGCGTCCCCCCGCTCGCGCACGTCCTGGAACTGCGCGGACTCCGCCGAGACGTGGTTGACGATGACGTCGGCCATCACCGTCCGGCCGTCCGCGAGGCGCCGCACGTCGTCCCACGTGCCGAGGCGCGGGTCGACCACGGTGTGGTCCCGCGGGTCGAACCCCGCGTCGGTCCCGTCGAACGGCGTGAAGAACGGCAGCACGTGCACGCCGTCGAACGCGCCGGCCAGCGGGCCGTCGAGCAGCCCGGCGAGCCGGGCCACGTCCCCGCCGAGCCGGTCCGCGTAGGCGATGAGCTGCGGCCCGGTCCGCACGGCGGGGGCGGGGGGGACGTCGGGCACGGCCGGGGTGGCGGCGGGCTGGTCGGTCACGGCGGGTCTCTTCTCCGGTCGGTCCGCCCGGGTCGCGGGCGGGTCGGTGGCGGCAGGTCGGTGGCGGGTCGGTGCCGGTGGGTTCGGGGTCGGCGGCCGCGGGGCCGCCGCTGTCACAGGGCGGGGAACGCCGCGGGCGGCGCCTGCCCCTCGGGCGCGCGGGGTCCGAGCAGCCGTCGCACCCACGCGCGGCGCGCGGCGCGGGACGCCTGCGACAGCGCGGCGCCGGGCACGAACACGTCGAACGCGTGGCAGCCGCCGGGCCAGACGTGCAGCTCGGCGTCGCCGCCGGCCGCCCAGATGCGCGCCGCGTACGCCACGCACTCGTCCCGGAACGTCTCGGCCGACCCGACGTCGACGAACGTCGGCGGCAGGCCCGACAGGTCGGTGGCCCGCGCGGGCGCCGCCGTGGCCGGGACGTCGTCCCCGCCCTGCGCGTCGCCCAGGTAGGCGCGCCAGGCCTCCCGGTTCACGTCGGCGTCCCAGGAGCCGTGGCCGCGCATCTGCGCGGGGGAGCCGTCGCCGTCGCGGTCGTCGAGCATCGGGCACACGAGCAGCTGCCCGGCCAGGGCGGGGCCGCCACGCTCCCGGGCGGCGAGGACCACGGCGGCGGCCAGCCCCCCGCCCGCGCTGATCCCGCCGAGCAGCACCCGGTCGGGGTCGACCCCGAGCTCGGCGGCCTGCGCCACCACCCACTCCAGCGCGGCGTAGGCGTCCTCGAGTGCCGCCGGGTACGGGTGCGCCGGGGCCAGCCGGTAGTCCACCGACACCACGGTCGCGCCGACCTCGTCGGCGAGCTCGCAGGCGTCGGCCACGTTGTCGCGGACCGACCCCGTGACGAGTCCGCCGCCGTGCAGGTGCACGATCACGGGCGTCGGGGCCGTGGCGCCGTGCGGCCGGAGCACGAGCACGGGCACGTCGCTCCCGCCGGGCCGGGGGGCGGGCACCGTCCGCTCCTCGATGCGGTACCGCGCCTCGAGCGGGCCGAGGTCCGGCTCCACGTGACGGTCGTGCAGCGACGCGATCCCGTCCTGCGGCACCCCGACGACCACGTCGGAGGCGTGCTCGGTGAGCGCCGCGGCGATCTCGGGGTCGAACGGGGGCCGCCGCAGCTCGGAGACGGTCGTCATCCCTTGACCGCCCCCTGCATGAGCGCGGAGACGAACTGCCGCTGGAACGCCAGGAACACGATCAGGGTCGGCGTGAGGATCAGCAGCGACCCGGCGCACAGCAGCGGGATGTCCGTGCCCCACTGCCCCTGGAACGCCCCGAGGGCGCCGGCCATCGTGCGCTTGGTCGGGTCGTCGACGAGCACGACCGCCAGCAGGAACTGGTTCCAGGTCCACAGGAACAGCAGGATCCCGAGCGACGACAGGGCGGGCGCGGACAGCGGCAGGTGGATGCGGCTGAACAGCTGCCACGTGCCGGCGCCGTCGATGCGGGCGGCCTCCGACAGGTCCTCCGGCATGTTGACGAAGTGCGCGCGCATCCACATCACCGCGAACGGCATGTACAGGCCGAGCAGCGGCAGGATGATCGCCCACCGGGTGTTGAGCAGGCCGAGGTCGCGCATCTGGTAGTACAGCGGCACGATCACGCCCTGGAACGGCAGGGTCAGCCCGAGCACGAACGCCAGGAAGATCCACCGGTGCCCCGGCGGGCGCAGGTGCCCGAGCGAGAACCCGGCGAGCGTCGCGATGAGCAGTGACAGCGGGACCGTGCCGATCTCGATGAGCACGCTCGACCACAGCAGCGCGCGCATGTTCGCCGCCTGGAACGCGTCGACGAAGTTGTGCCACTGCGGCTGCTCGGGCAGCGACAGGCCGGCGGGGTAGGAGCCCGACGGGTGCAGCGCCGTGAGGAACAGGCTGACGAACGGGGCGATGGTGATGACCATCAGCAGGATCAGCAGGACGCGGCTCAGCCACGCCTCGCGGCGGGAGACGATCACCGGTCACCTTCCCGGGTCAGGCGCTGGATCGGCAGAACGATGGCGAGGACGAGCACCATGAACGCCACCGCGAGCGCGGACGCCTGGCCGACCTCCCGGCTGAAGAACGCCAGGTAGTAGATCTCCAGGCCGGGGACGAGCGTGGCGTTGCCGGGCCCGCCCTGCGTGGAGATGTAGACGATGTCGAAGCTGGCGAGCGCGGCGATCACCGTCACGGTGATGCACACGCCCAGCTCCTGGCGCAGGCTCGGCAGCGTGATCGCGAAGAACTCGCGGACCGCGCCGGCGCCGTCGAGGCGCGCGGCCTCGTACAGGGCGGGGTCGATCTTGGTCATGCCGGCGAGCAGCAGCAGCATGCACAGGCCGAGCGCGACCCAGGCGCCGATGACGCCGACCGCGGGCAGCGCGGTCTGGAAGTCGCCGAGCCACGCCCGGGTGAGCGAGTCGAGGCCGACCGCCCGCAGCACCTGGTTGACGAGCCCGTCGGACGACATCAGCCAGGTCCACATGATGCCGGCTGCCACCAGCGGGATGACCTGCGGCAGGAACAGCACGGTCCGGGACACCAGCGCCAGGCGGCTGGTGGCGAACTTCCGGATGATCGCCGCCGTCAGCAGGCCCAGCAGCACCGGGACGAAGCTGAAGTAGATGATGAGCTGCAGCGCGTTGAGGATGGACCCGAACATCTCCGAGTCCCCGAGCAGCCGCGTGTAGTTGTCGATCCCGACCCACGTCGCGGCCGAGATGCCGTTCCAGTCGTAGAACGAGTACTGCACGGTCAGCGCCAGGGGCCGCAGCACGAACACCACGTACACCACGGCCGCCGGCACCACGAGGGCGAGCGCGACCCAGCCCCGGCGCAGGCGCCGCGCCCGGAGGGCGCGGCGTCTGTCGTCCAGGCCGTGCGGCTGCTCGGCCGCCTCGCGGAGACCGGGACGACCGGTCGTCCGCATCTGCATCATCAGCCGCCGATCTCGCTCTCGTACTGCTTCTGCACGTCGGCGAGCATCCCGGCCGGGTCCTGCTGACCCGCGACGAGCTTCTGCAGGTTCGGCGTCCAGCCCTTGGCGTAGATCGCGCCGGTGGCGTTGGCGATGAAGTCCATCGCGCCGTCCTTCTCGCCGATGGTCGCGCCGGCCGCGAGCGTCTGCGCGGTCACGGAGTCCGCGTCGACGTCCGGCATGAACGCGTCCGCCAGGCCCAGCGGGTGCGAGCCGCCGACCTCGACCTGGATGGTGCGGGCCTCCTCGTTGGTGGCCGCCCAGTCGAAGAAGAACGCCGCGCAGTCCGGGTGCTCCGCCTGCGCGCCGATCCCGAAGGTCAGCGGCGCGGACATGGCGCCCAGGTCGCCGCCCTCCTCGAGCGGCGGCATGAGGAAGAACCCGACCTCGCCCGGCATCTGCGCGTCGAGGTTGCCCGACTCCCAGTCGCCGTTGAACATCAGGAGGCTCTCGCCCTCCATGAACCGGCTCATCATCATCGAGTAGTCGAGGGAGTTGATGTCGTCGGCGAAGTAGCCGGCGTCGATCCACGACTTCAGGTGCTCGGCGGCCTCGAGGTTGGTCGGCGTGTCGATCGTCGCGCCGGACCGCTGGAAGATCCAGTCGTTGATCTCGGTGGTGTCGCCGTAGGACGCCATGAGCGCCTGCAGCGGGAACGCGAGGCCGCCGGTGGCGCCGCCGTTGAACTGCGCGGCGGGCGTGATGCCGGCGTCCTTGGCCTTCTGCATCATGTCGTCGAGCTCGGCGAGCGTGGCCGGGGGCTCCGTGACGCCGATCTGCGCCGCGAGGTCCTTGTTGTAGAACACGCCGGTCATGGAGAACCCGAGGCCCATGCCGTACAGCGGGCCCTCGCCGCGGGCGCCGTCGTCGTCGACGCGCAGCTGGACGAGCTGCGAGGCGGGCCACTGGTCCCACCCCATCGAGCTGGCGTAGCCGTCGAGGTCGAGCAGCAGGCCGTCCTTCGCGAGCTCGGACATCTGCGGCAGGCGCATGAGGTCCGGCGGGTCGTCGGCCAGCACCCGGGGGGCGTTCTGCGTGATGACCGCGAACTGGTCCTCGCGGACGTCGAACGTCACGTTCGGGTACTGCTTGGTGAACTCGGCGAACAGGTCCTTGGGCATGGGGAAGCCCGTCTCGATGTACGCGCTGAGCGTCACCGGGTCGGTGCCGCAGGTCGCCGTGGCGTCGCCTGTGGACGACCCGCCGGTCGCCGAGTCGTCCGTGTCGCTGGTGCCGCCGCCGGGTGCGCTGCACGCCGTCACGGCCAGCAGGCCCGCGAGGCACAGCGACGTCGCTGCGGCGGCCCGCCGGCCCTTCGTGCTCATTCGAGACACCGGTGTCTCCCTTCATCGAGGAGCGGCCCGGAGGCCGGTGCTAAATCGACTTAGCACGCATACTGTCGTCCCGGGACGGCGCGCACGTCAAGCCGACGCCGGTCACGGATTCGTCACGGTTCGCGGCCCGCGCCCCGCCCGCGCCCGGCTCCCGGACGTGGCACCGCGCCCGCGGGCCGCCGCTAGGATCGCGCCGACGGAGGGACACGCACGTGGGTCGCAGGGTGACGCTCGCGGACGTCGCGCGCGCCGCCGGCGTGTCCTCGACGACCGCGTCGCTGGCGCTGTCGGGGCGCGGCGACGAGCTGCGCATCTCGCGCGCCGTCCAGGAGCGCGTCCGCGCCGCCGCCGGCGAGCTGGGCTACCGCCCGAACATCGTGTCCATCGGGCTGCGCAAGGGCACCACCCGCACCCTCGGCTTCATCTCCGACACCGTCGCGACGTCGCAGCTCGCGGGTGACATGATCCGCGGCGCCATCGAGGCGGCGCGCGAGCACGGGTTCCTGCTGTTCATCGGTGAGACCGAGGGCGACGACGAGGCCGAGCAGCAGCTGCTCGACGCCATGCTCGACCGGCAGGTGGACGGCATCGTGCTCGCCTCGATGTTCACCCGCACCCGGCCCGCCCCCCAGACCGGCCGGGTCCCCACGGTGCTGCTCAACACCGTCCCGTCCGACCCGACGCCGATGCCGGCGGTCATCCCCGACGAGGAGCAGGCCGGCCGGCAGGCGGCGCGGCTGCTCGTCGAGGCCGGGCACCGGGACATCCACCTGGTCGGCGGCGGCCCGCACCCCGGGGACGTCGCCCCCGGCACGGTCGCGGGCACCGAGCGCCTGGCCGGGATCCTCACCGAGCTCGCCGCGCACGGCCTCGCCCCGGCCTCCGGCCACGTGTGCGACGACTGGCTGCCGCCCTACGGCTACACCGCGACGCGGGAGCTCCTCGCGGCGCACCCGCGGCCCGGCGCGCTCCTCTGCTTCAACGACCGCATCGCGTTCGGCGCGTACCAGGCGCTGCGCGAGGCGGGCCTCGAGGTGCCGGACGACGTCTCCGTGGTGTCGTTCGACGACTACCCCCTGGCCGAGTGGCTGCGACCCGGGCTGACCTCGTTCGCGATCCCCCACGAGGCCCTCGGCCGGCGCGCCGTCGAGCTGCTGCTGGAGCAGGTGCAGGGCGGCCCGGCCGGCGAGGACGGCGTCGTGCACCGGCTGCCGCTGCCGCTGCACGCACGGGCGTCGGTGCGCGCGGTCTGACGGCGCGGTGCCGCGCGGTGCCGCCCGTGGGAGCTGCGCCGGACGGGGCCTGTGGACGACGTCCGCGCCCGGCCGTGGCCCTCTAGAGTCGGAGCACACCCGCCCGCCCGGCCACGCCCGAGGGAGTCCCATGGAGATCGCAGGAACCGTCCTGGTCGTCGCCGGTGCCGTCGTGCTGCTGGTCGTGCTCGCGATCGTCGGGGCGATCTACGCCAAGGTGCGGTTCAAGATCGCGACCCCCGACGAGGCGCTCATCATCACGGGCCGCAAGAGCGGGACGCCGGTCATCAACCCCGAGACGGGCGACGAGACGACGGACCTGTCGGGCCAGCGCGTCGTCATCGGCGGCGGCACGTTCGTCAAGCCGATCTTCGAGCAGGTCGCGCGCCTGTCGCTGGCGTCGCAGAGCTTCCCGGTGACCGCGGAGGACGCCACCACCAAGAGCGGCGTCGGCGTCACGCTGCGGTCGATCGCCGTGGTGAAGGTCGGCGGCACGGAGCGCATGGTGCGGGCGGCCGCGCAGCGGTTCGCGGGCCGCAGCCAGGAGCAGGTCATCGAGCAGCAGACCAGCGAGGTCCTCGTCGGCGTGCTCCGCACCATCGCCGGCACGCTCACCGTCGAGTCGATCCTCTACGAGCGGCAGGAGTTCTCGAAGGAGGTCAAGGACATCGCCGTGCCGATGCTCGCCGAGCGCGGCCTCGTCCTGGAGAACTTCGAGATCCAGACCGTCGAGGACACGGGCGACTACATCCGCAACCTCGGTCGCCCGCGCGCCGCCGCCGTGGCCCGGGACGCGGAGATCGCCGAGGCGCAGGCCCGCCAGGAGAGCACCGAGCGCTCCAACGAGGCGGCGGTGCAGATCGCGGAGTCCAACAAGGCCCTCGCGCTGCGCAACGCCGAGATCGCCCAGCAGACCGCCAAGGCCCGCGCCGACGCGGAGGCCGCCCAGGAGCGCGCGGAGGCCGAGGCGCAGCAGGGCGTGCTCGAGCAGCAGGAGCAGGTCGCCCAGCGCCGGGCCGCGCTGCGTGAGCAGGAGCTCCAGACGGAGGTCCGCAAGCCCGCCGAGGCCCGCACGTACGAGGCCAAGCAGGAGGCCGACGCCCGCAAGTACGCCGCGGAGCAGGAGGCGGAGGCCGCGAAGACCACCGCGATCCGCCGGTACGAGGCCGAGGCGCAGCGCACCACCGCGCAGGCGGAGGCCGAGGCGTCCGCCGCCCGCGCCCGCGCGGAGGCCGCGCTCGTCGAGCAGCAGCGCCGCGCCGAGGGCGCGCTCGCGCTCGCGAAGGCCGAGGCGGACGGCATCCAGGCCCGCGGCGAGGCCGAGGCCGCCGCCGAGCAGGCCCGCGGCGAGGCCCGCGCCGCCGCGATCAAGGCGGAGTCGGACGCCTACCAGGCGTTCCCCGAGTCGGCGCGGCTCCAGATGGTGCTCGACGCCCTGCCGAAGGTCGCGCAGCCCTACGCCGACGCGCTCGGGTCGATCGACGGCATCACGGTCATCGACAAGGACGGCGCGTCCCGCCTGCCCGGGCAGGTGTCGACCGGCGTCCAGGAGCTCGCGACGCTGCTCAAGGCCCAGACGGGGCTGGACCTGGTCGAGCTCGTCCAGGGCCTGGGCGGGCGCGGCGGCAGCGGGTCCGGCGGCACGCCCGCGGCCTGAGGCGACGGGCCCGCCGCCGCTCGACGCGCGCTCCGGCGGCGGGCACCGGAGACTCGGGCGGGTGACCTCCACCGCGCCCACGGCGAGCGGGACCTCCGGCACCGGCCTGCGCCGGGCCGTGACCGGGCCGCTGCTGTACCTGTTCATCCTCGGCGACGTCCTCGGCGCCGGCATCTACGCCCTGATCGGGGAGATGGCCGGCCAGGCCGGCGGGCTGGTGTGGCTGTCCTTCGGCATCGCGCTCGCGATGGCGCTGCTCACGGCGTTCTCGTACGCCGAGCTCGTCACCAAGTACCCGCAGGCGGGCGGGTCGGCGGTGTTCGCCGAGCGGGCCTACCGCAGCCCGCTCGTCGCCTTCCTGGTCGGGTTCTGCATGCTCGCGGCCGGCATGGTCAGCGCCGCGGGCCTGGCGCTCGCGTTCACCGGCGAGTACCTCTCCGCGTTCCTCGACGTCCCGCAGGTGCCGGCGGCGATCGTGTTCCTCGTGGTCGTGGCCCTGGTCAACGCGTGGGGTATCAAGGAGTCCCTGTGGGCCAACGTCGGCATGACGGTCGTCGAGTCCGCCGGGCTGGTGCTCGTCGTGGTCCTCGGTGCCTGGGTCATCGGGCGCGGCGACGCGGACCTCGACGGGGCGGTGTCGGCGCCGGACGGCTCGTCGGTGTGGCTGGCGGTGCTCGGCAGCGCGCTGCTCGCGTTCTACTCGTTCGTCGGCTTCGAGACGTCGGCGAACCTCGCGGAGGAGGTCCGCGACGTGTCGCGCGTCTACCCGCGGGCCCTCTTCGGCGCCCTCGCCACCGCGGGCGGCATGTACCTGCTGCTCGGCTTCGTCGCTCCGGCGGTGGTGCCCCCGGCGGAGCTCGCGGAGTCCTCGGGCCCGCTGCTCGAGGTGGTGCGGGCCGCCGGCGCGGTGCCGCCCGGGCTGTTCGCGGTGGTCGCGCTGGTCGCCGTCGCGAACGGCGCGCTGCTCACGATGATCATGGCCAGCCGCCTCGCCTACGGGATGGCACGGCAGGGGCTGCTGCCCCCGGTGCTCGGCCGGGTGCTCCCCGGGCGCCGCACCCCGGGCGTGGCCATCGCGGTGACGACGGCCGTCGCGGTGGTGCTCGCGGCGACCGGCGAGCTGGTGGACCTCGCGTCGACCGTCGTGCTGCTCCTGCTGTTCGTGTTCCTGTCGACGAACGTCGCGGTGCTGGTGCTGCGGCGCGAGCGGGTGGAGCACGACCACTTCCGGTCGCCCACGGCCGTGCCCGTCCTGGCGGTCGTCTCGTGCCTGGTGCTGCTCACGCAGCAGGAGGCGCGGCACTGGGCGCTCGCGGGGGTGCTGCTCGCGGTCGGCGTGGTCGTCCACGCGGTCACGCGCCGGCTGTCCCGGCCCGCCCCGCGGCCCGCGGGGCGCTGAGCGGTCAGGCGTCCTCGGCGTCGCGCAGCGCCCGCAGCACGGGCCACGCGCCGTCCGAGGTGTTCGCGACGACCGTGACCGTCACGCCGGTGCCCGGGCTGTGCCGGGTCAGCGCCGACACGCCCGCGTCGTAGCCCTCGAGCTCGACGTCGTCCGAGTCCCCGCCGAGCCAGAAGCCCCGGCCGTACCGCCGGTCCTCCTCCGCCTCGTGCAGCGGCTCGACCAGCGTCGCGAGCGTCCCCGCGGAGATCACCCGGTGCGCGAACAGCGCCCGCCAGAACCGCGCGAGGTCGCCGGCCGTGGTGACCAGGCCGCCGTCGCCGCTGCCGCGCACCGGCAGGTGCAGCACGTTGGTGCGCAGGCCGGTCTCGTGCAGGTAGCCGCGGGCGACGTCGCCGGGCAGCTCGTCGCCGCGCGGGTAGCCGGTCGCCGTCATGCCGGCGGGCTCGAGCACCCGCTGCCGGACGAGCTCCGTGAACTCGGTGCCCGTGAGCCGCTGGAGCAGCAGCGCGAGCACCACGAACCCCGAGTTGTTG
Source organism: Cellulomonas olei (assembly GCF_039548315.1). Classification (NCBI taxonomy): domain Bacteria; kingdom Bacillati; phylum Actinomycetota; class Actinomycetes; order Micrococcales; family Cellulomonadaceae; genus Cellulomonas; species Cellulomonas olei. The sequence goes on along the minus strand of NZ_JBCLVN010000001.1, from coordinate 46,929 downwards.
TACGCGAACTCGGCGCCGGGCTCCGAGACCTGCTCGCGGCCGTCCAGCACCGGGAGGAACGCCTCGGCGTCGTCCAGCAGGTGCACCGGCACGGGCAGCACGTGGTCCGTGATGTCGCCGTCGTCCGACTCGTCGAGGTAGTCCCCGATGCCGGACGTGTGGCTGAGCAGGTGGTCCCACGTCACGCGGTGGTCCACCAGCGGCAGGTCGTCGCCGAGCAGCGGCCGCACCGGGTCGTCGAGCCGCAGCCGGCCCTCGTCGAGCAGCGCCCCGACCGCCAGCGCCGTGAACCCCTTCGCGACGCTCGCGACGCCGAACCGGTGGTCCGTGGTCGCGGCGACCCCGTGGGCGCGGTCGGCCAGCCCGTACGCGTGGGCGAACAGGGTCTCGTCGCCGCGGTCCACCCGGACGACGCCGCTCAGGCCGGAGGCCAGGGCGCTCTCGTGCAGGACGGGACCGACGGCGGTGGGGTCGAGGGGAGGCATCCACCGACCCTACGGAGCCGCCGCGCGCCCTCGCGAGCGGATTACCCGCCGCGTGCGGGGCCCGTCCCCACCCCCAGCCGCCACCACTCACGTGCGGGGCCGGTTCCACCCAACGGTGGCGGCGCGGACGTCGACAGGCTGCCGTGACATCCGCGGAATGACGCCGTGCGAGCCGGCGCGTGGCGTTGCGTAGGTATTTCTCTGACAGGTCACGTACCGCGGTGCGCTGCGATTTCCGGTGCCTTCGGCAACCACGCGGAGCGTCGCTGCGACGCACCCTTCGCGACGGGCCCGCCGCGAGGGGTGACCGGAGCGGTGGCAGATGCCTCTAGGCGCCCGACCTCGACAGATGTACTGTCGGCCTCACCTCCACCGGAGGCGCGGGACCGAGAAATGCGGCAATGGTGCCGCGGCATGACAACTGCGTGTTGATCCGGCAGGAAGCGTCGGAGATCGGAGCACCTCATGTCCCTCTGGGAGTCGTTCGTCCTCGTCCTCGAGATCTTCTTCTTCGTCGCCTACCTGCTGGTGATGTTCCAGATCATCGGCGACCTGTTCCGCGACCACAGCCTGTCCGGCGTGGCCAAGGCGGTCTGGGTGCTGTTCCTCGTCTTCTTCCCGCTGATCGCCGCGCTGGTGTACCTGATCGCGCGGGGCAAGGGGATGGCCGAGCGCAGCGTCGCCGGCATCCGTGAGCAGCGCGAGCGCACCGACACCTACATCCGCGAGGTCGCCGGGACGGCACCCGCCCAGGAGATCGCCACGGCCCAGGGGCTGCTGCGCGACGGGGTGATCACCGCCGAGCAGTTCGAGCAGCTCAAGGCCCGCGCGCTGGGGACGGCGTGATCGTCGTGACCCGGACGGACCGGTGGCGGCGGGCGGCGCTCGCCCTCGCCGCGCCGGCCACCGCGGCGGTGCTCCTGCTCGCGGGGTGCGCCTCCGGGGACGCGGGCTCGGGCTCGGGCACGACGGAGCCGCCGGCGGACGACGGCACCGCGGACGTCGACCTGGTCGCGGGGTCCTCCGCCCTCGGGGTCCCCGCCGGGCTGGGCAGCCCGCCGGCGGACGCCGCGGCCGGGGCGGCCCGGACCGCGGACGCCGGCCTGCTGTACGTCGTGACCTTCGGGTCCAGCACGTGCCCCGTGGTGGCGGACCCCGAGGCGACGGCGGCCGGTGACGCCGCGGTCGAGGTGACGTTCCCGGAGCCGACCGACGACCCGTGCACCGCCGACTACGTCCCGGCGACCTCCGTCGTCGCGCTGCCGGACGGCGTCGACCCGGACGCCGACCTCACGGTCACGGTCGGCACCTGGGGCGACGTGACGCTGCCCGCCGGGTCGCAGGACCCGGCCTGGGCCACCGCGGAGGGCTGACCGGCCCACCCGTCCACGACGCCGCAGCCCCGTCGGGCGCCGGCGTCGGCCACCCACCCCAGCCGCTGGTTCCAGAGAGGGGATCGCCATGTCCGAGGTGGTGCAGGAGGGCCGGCCGTCCGGTCTGCAGCGGGTGCTGGACGCCGTCGAGCGGGCCGGCAACCGGGTCCCGCACCCGGTGATCATCTTCCTGGTGCTCATCGGGCTGCTGATCGTCGCGTCGCACGCGTTCGCCCTGGCGGGGACGTCCGTGACGTTCGAGCAGGCCGCCGTCTCCGAGCAGGTCGAGCCGAGCGGCGAGGCGCTGGTCGGCGACGAGCCGTACCAGTCGGCCGAGCCGGAGGTCGAGGAGGTCACGGTCGAGGCGCAGAGCCTGCTGTCGGCCGACGGGATCCGGTTCATCTTCACGTCGCCGGTCGCCAACTTCAACGGGTTCGGCGTGGTCGGCGTCATCATGGTCGCGATGCTCGGCGTCGGGCTGGCCGAGGAGGTCGGGCTGATCGGGGCGTTCATCACGCGCCTGGTCAGGGTGACGCCGCGGCGCCTCGTGACCGCCAGCATCGTGCTGCTCGGCGTGCTGTCGTCGATCGCCACCGACGCCGGGTACCTGGTGCTGATCCCGCTCGCGGCGGCGGTGTTCCACTCGCTCGGACGGCACCCGCTGGCAGGCCTGGCGGCGGCGTTCGCGGGCGTCGGCGGCGGGTTCGGCGTCAACATGCTCGTCACGCCGGTCGACGGGATGCTCGCGGAGATCACCAACGAGTCGATCGCGGACCCCGCGCGGCACGTCTCCATCACCGGGAACCTGTACTTCGGGATCGTCTCGACGCTCGTCATCACGCTGGTGGCGACGCTGCTGACGGAGAAGGTCGTCGAGCCGCGGCTCGGCACCTACCGGGAGGACGAGGCGCCGGAGCCGGCCGACGGCGACGCCGCGGCCCCGCCGTCGCACGAGCTCGGGCCGGAGCAGCTGCGCGGGCTGCGCTTCGCGTTCTGGGGGTTCGTCGGCGTCACCGCGCTGGTGCTGCTGCTCACCGTGCCGTCCTGGGGGCCGCTGCGGAACCCCGAGACGGGCAGCCTGATCGAGGACTCCCCGCTGATGGGGTCGATCATCTTCCTGATCCTGCTGTACTTCTTCGTGATGGGGTACTGCTACGGCAGGGGCGCCGGGACCATCCGCACCAGCATGGACGTCATCAACCCGATGACGAAGACGATCTCGGGCCTCGCGGGGCTGTTCTTCCTGCTGCTCGTCATCAGCCAGTTCATCGCGTACTTCACGTACTCCCAGCTGGGGACCATCGCCGCGGTGCAGATGGCGGACGTGCTGGAGCGCGCGGGGCTGCCGACGGTCTGGCTCATCGTCGGCCTGATCGTCATGACGGCGATCGTCGACATCTTCATCGGCGGCGTCGTGCCGAAGTGGGCGATCTTCGCGCCGATCTTCGTGCCGCTGTTCATCCAGCTCGGCATCTCCCCGGACGTCGCCCTGGCCGCCTACCGGGTCGGCGACTCCCCGGTGAACGTCGTCACGCCGCTCATGCCGTACTTCGCGCTCATCGTCATCTTCGCGGAGCGGTACCGGCGCAAGGTCGGCGTGGGGTCGGTGATCTCGCTGATGCTGCCGTACACCGTGGCGCTGCTGCTGGTGTGGACCGTGCTGCTGGTGGTCTGGTACCTGCTCGGGATCCCGCTCGGGCCCGGCGGCACCATCTACCTCTGAGCCCGCGCACCGGAACCCGCACCCGAGGCCCGCGACCATGTCCGACGCCACCCTGAGCCTGCTGGTCCTGGCGGCCGCCGTCGTGCTGTTCGTGTGGAACCGGCTGCCCGTCGGGGTGGTGGCGGTGCTGACCGCCCTGGCGCTCGCGGCCACCGGCGTCCTCACCTCGGAGCAGGCGCTGGCCGGCTTCGGCGACCCGGTGGTGGTCTTCATCGCGGCGCTGTTCGTGCTGAGCGAGGGGCTGGAGTCCTCCGGGGTGACGGCCTGGGCGGGGCAGCAGCTCCTCGCCCGCACGGGGCAGGGGCGCACGCGGGTGGTCGTCGCGCTCATGCTGCTGTCGGCGGTGCTCGCGGCGGTGGTCACCCCCAACGGGGCCACGGCGGCGCTGATCCCGGTGATGGTGCTCGCCGCGCGCCGGTCCGGCATGGCGACGTCCCGGGCGGCGCTGCCGCTCGCGTACGCCGCCAGCGCGGGCGCGCTGCTGACCCTCAGCGGCAGCACGGTCAACGTGATCGCCTCGGACGCGCTGGCCGGGGCGACGGGCGAGCGGTTCGGGTACCTCGAGTTCGCGGTGGTCGGTGCCCCGCTGGTGCTCGTGACGATCGCCGTCACGGTGCTGCTGGGCGACCGGCTGCTCCCGGAGCGCACGCCCGCGACGCTGCCCCGCGACTTCTCGGCCCACGTGGACACCCTGGTCGAGCACTACCGGCTGGACCACGGGTTCTTCCGGCTGGCGGTGCCGGCGGCCTCGCCCCTGGCCGGCGCGGCGCTGCGGGACGTGGCGGTGCCGCCCGAGGTCGTGCTCGTCGGTGCGCAGGACGCGGCGGGCGGGCCGTGCCCCGACGGGCGCCCGGTGACGCCGGGCGACGTGCTGGTGGTCAGCGGGCCCGCGGAGGGTGTCACCGCGTTCGCGGCCGACCAGGCCCTCACGGTGGCCCGGACGCCGCTGACGCGCCGCACCCGCGAGGCGCTGCTCGACGCGCAGCGCGGCCTGGCCGAGGTCCTCGTCGCCCCCCGCTCGGAGCTCGTCGGCACGGCCGTGTTCCCGGGCATGGTGCGGGCGGGCACGACGGTGCTGGCCGTGAGCCGCCGCGGTCGCGACGTCGGCCCGCGACCCGTGGCGCTCGCGGAGGGCGACGCGCTGCTGGTGCACGGGAGCTGGGACCGCATCGAGGCGCTCGCCGCCTCGGAGCAGGTGCTCGTGGTCGACAGCCCGGACTCGGTGCGCCGGCAGACGGTCGCGCTGGGACCGAGGGCGGGCGCGGCGCTGTCGGTGCTCGCGGTCACGGTCGTGCTGCTGGCCACGGGCGTCGTGGCGCCGGCGGTCGCGGGCCTGCTCGGCGCGGTCGCCATGGTCGTCACCGGCGTCGTCACCCCGCAGCAGGCGTACCGGGCGATCTCCTGGCAGACCGTCGTGCTGGTGGGCGGCCTCATCCCGCTGTCCGTCGCCATCCGCACGTCCGGTGCGGCCGACCTGCTCGCGGGCGGGATCGTCGGGCTGGTGCCGGACGGCGACGACGGCCGGCTGCTGCTGGTCGCGCTCTTCGTGCTGACCGCGGTGCTCGGGCAGATCGTGTCGAACACGGCGACCGTGCTCATCGTCGTGCCGGTCGCGCTCGCCGCCGCCGAGGCGTCCGGCGTCCACCCCGCGCCGGTGCTCATGCTCGTCGCCGTCGCCGGTGCGGCGTCCTTCCTCACCCCCATCGCCACCCCCGCCAACATGATGGTGATGGCGCCGGGCGGCTACCGGTTCGGCGACTACTGGCGGCTCGGGCTGGTCACGATGCTCGCCTGGCTGGCCGTCGCCGTCCTCCTGGTGCCGCTGGTGTGGCCCTTCAGCCCCTGACACCCACCACGAGAGAAGAGGACCCGCCATGCGCGACGTCGACCCCGTCCCCTCCGCCACGTCCGTCCCGGCGACCCGGCTGCGGGTGGTCGCGCCGGACGACCCCGCGCTGCCCGCCGGCCCGCACGGCCTCGGCGTCGGCGTCGACGGCCCGCTGCCCGACGGGGTGCCCGACCGGGAGGCGCTCGGGGACTGGGGGTTCGCCGGCCGGCCGGGGCAGACCCTGGTGCTCGACGTGGCCGCCGCGTCTCCCCGCGTGCTCGTCGGCTACGGCGCCGAGGCCACGCCCGCCGCGCTCCGGGACGCCGCGGCGGTGCTGGCGCGCGCGCTCGGCCACCGCGCGACGCTCGTGACGTCGCTGGCGGGGGCGGCGCCGGCCGGGGACGCGGCGCTCGCGGCGCAGGCCGTCGTCGAGGGCGCGGTCCTCGGCCGCTACCGCTACGACCCGCTGCGCACCGAGCCCGCCGGCGTGCCGCTCACGGAGATCGTGCTGGTGGTGCCCGCCGACCGCGTCGACGCGGCGCGCGCCGGGGCCGAGCGCGGCCTGGTGCTCGCCCGCGCGGCGGCGGTGTCCCGGGACCTCGCCAGCGCGCCGGCGGGGCACCTCACCGCCCCCGGCCTGGCGGACGTCGCGGTGCGGCTCGGCGGGGCCGCCGGGCTGCGCGTCGAGGTGCTCGACCGGGCGGCGCTGGTCGACCTGGGGTGCGGCGGCCTGCTCGGCGTCAACGCGGGGTCGGCGGTGGAGCCGCGGATGATCCGGCTGGAGCACGTGCCCGCCGGCCCGGCCCGGGGTGGCCACCTCGGACTCGTCGGCAAGGGCATCACGTACGACTCCGGCGGCATCAGCCTCAAGCCGTCCAACGCCATGCACGCGGCGATGAAGATGGACATGACCGGGGCCGGGTCGATCCTCGCGGCCATGACCGTGCTCGCCGAGCTCGACGTCCCCGTGCACGTCACCGCCTACCTGGCCTGCACGGACAACATGCCGTCCGGGTCGGCGACCAAGCTGGGGGACGTGCTGACGACCCGGTCGGGACGGACCATCGAGGTGGTCAACACGGACGCCGAGGGCCGGCTGGTGATGGCGGACGCGGTCGACCTGGTCCGGGAGGCCGGCGTGGACGCGATCCTCGACGTCGCGACGCTCACCGGTGCCGCGCTCATGGCTCTCGGGCCGCTCACGGCGGCGGTGATCGGCAACGACGACGCGATGGTGCACCTGGTCGAGCACGCCGCGGACCTGACCGACGAGCGGGTGTGGCGGCTGCCGCTCGACGCGCGCTACCGGCCGTGGCTCGACTCGGAGGTCGCGGACCTCAAGAACCTGGGCGGGGAGTCCGCGGGCGCGACGGTCGCCGCGCTGTTCCTCGCCGAGTGGGTCGGGACGACGCCCTGGGCGCACGTCGACATCGCCGGCCCGATGCGCTCCGAGACCGACGACGCGTGGCGCACCAAGGGCGCGACCGGGTTCGGGGCGCGGCTGCTGGTGGAGGCGATCTCCGCGTACGGCGAGCGGTGAGCGCCGCCGTCCCGGCCGGTGGTGGGGCGGTGCCGCCCGCCGGTGAGCCGCAGCGCCGGCGGCCGTGGCTGCGCGTCGCGGTGACGCTCGCCGCGGCGGCGCTGCTGTACCGGCTGGTCACGCGGCTGGTCGGGACGGTGGACTGGGCGGCGGTCGGCGCGGCGCTCGGCAGCCTGGAGGCGTGGGTCGTCCTCCCGCTCGCCGGGGCGCTGCTGCTGCGGCAGGTGCTGAACGCGGTGCCCCTCACGCGGTTTCTGCCGGGCCTGGGGATCGCCCGCTCGACGCAGAACGACCTCACCGCCAACCTGGTCGCGACGGTGGCGCCGCCGCCGGCCGACATCGCGGTCCGCGTCGCCATGTTCCGGTCGTGGGGGCTGGACCCGGTGCTCGGGATGGCCGGCGTCACGCTCAACTCGGTGCAGTTCTACGTCGTGCGGTTCGCGGTGCCGGTGCTCGGCCTCGGTCTGCTGGCCGGGCACGGCCTGGAGCGGCGGCACTGGCTGGTCGGCGGGCTGTGCGCGCTGGCGGCCGCGGTGGTGCTCGCCGGGCTGGCGCTGCTGCTGCGGGACGAGCGGCTCGCGGCGTGGGTGGGGGCCACCGCCGGGCGGGCCGTCCGGGTGGTCCGCCGCGGCACCGACCCGGGGGCGTGGTCGGCCCGCACCGTGCGGCTGCGGGCGGAGACCTCGACCGGGCTGCGCACGGGGCTGGTGCCGTCGCTCGCGGCGCTGACCGGCATGGTGCTCGCCGACGCCGCGATCCTGCTGCTCGCCCTGCGCGCGGTGGGCGTCCGCGGCGACGACCTGCCGCTGACGCTCGTGCTCGGGGTGTTCCTGCTCTGCTACCCGCTGACGATCCTGCCGCTGTTCGGCTTCGGCGTGCTGGACGCGCTGCTGCTCGGCTGGTTCACGGCCTCCGGGGGCCAGCAGGTCGAGGCGGGGGTGCTCGCGGCGACCGTGGTGTGGCGGGTGGTGACCCTGCTCGGCACGCTCGCGCTGGGGGCGGTGGCGCTCGGGCTGTGGCGGGCGGGGGACCGCCGCGGTGCGCGGGCGCCGGGGCCGGCGGGGCGGTGACGGCCGCAAACCCGGCGACAGCGGGGGCTCGGCGGTCGTACGGTCGGGCCGTGCACGCCACGACGCCGCGCCTGGTCCTGCGGCCCTTCACCGCGGCCGACGGGGCCGCGCTGCACGCGTACCTCGGCCTGGCGGAGGTCGTGCGGTTCGAGCCCTACGGCCCGGTCACCCGGGACGGGGCCGAGCGGGAGGCGGCCCGGCGCGCCGGTGACCCGCGCTTCGTCGCGGCCGTCCGGCGCGAGGACGACGTGCTCGTCGGCCACGTGTACTGCGCGCCCGAGGGCCCGCCGGCCTGGCGCACCTGGGCGGTCGGCTACGTCTTCGACCCCCGGTACGGCGGCGTGGGCTACGCCACCGAGGCGACGCGGGCGGTCGTCGACCACTGCTTCCGGGCCGAGGGCGCCCACCGGGTGGTCGCGGGGTGCGACCCGCGCAACGAGCGGTCCTGGCGGCTGCTCGAGCGGCTCGGGATGCGGCGCGAGGGGCACGAGCGGCGGTGCGCGTCGTTCGAGGACGACGCCGACGGCCGGCCGGTCTGGCACGACGCCTACCGGTACGCCGTGCTCGCCCAGGAGTGGGTCACCGCGGGGTGACCCGGCGTGCTCAGCGCCCCGGGCTGGAGACGCAGAACAGGTTCCCCTCCGGGTCGGCCATGACGACCCAGCCGTAGTCGTCCATGCCGTCGCGCCGCACCTCCGTCGCGCCGGCCGCCACGAGCTCGCGCGCGGCGACGTCGCGGTCCTCGCAGTGCACGTCGAGGTGCAGCTTGTTCTTGCCCGGCGTCGGGTCCGGCACGCGGATGAAGCACAGCCGCCAGCCCGAGCCGTCGACGGCCTCGATGATCGCGTGCGCGCGGTGCTCGGTCCGGTACACGTCCCGCCAGCCGAGCCGGTCGCGCCACCAGTCGGCGAGGGCGAACGGGTCGGTGCAGTCGACGGCGACCTGGGCGGGGGAGATCCGCATGGGTCTCACGCTAGGACCGGGGGCGACCCGGTGTCCGGCGGAAATCCCACGGACGCGGCGGAGGGGCGGACCCGCACCGGGCCCGCCCCTCCGGGTGACGCTCAGCCCTGGGTCAGCGGGAAGAGCGTGTCGTCGTTCTTGTAGACGTCCGCAGCGTTCTCCTTCGTGACGATGACCGGCGTCAGGAGGAACGACGGGACGACCTTCACCCCGTTGTCGTACGACTCGGTGTCGTTGATCTCCGGGTCCTCACCCTTCTGCAGGAGCTGGATCTCCTTGATGGTCTGGGCCACCAGCTCGCGGGTGTCCTTGTAGATCGTCGAGTACTGCTCGCCGGCCATGATCGACTTCACGGACTCCACCTCGGAGTCCTGGCCGGTGACCACCGGGGTGTCCTTGCCCGCCTGGGAGACGGACGTCAGGGCCGCGCGGCCGAGGGTGTCGTTCGGCGACAGCACGCCGTCCAGCTCGGTGTCCGTGTAGGAGCCGGCGAGGATGGTGTCCATGCGCTTCTGCGCGTTCTCGGCCTTCCAGCCCTGGGTCGCGACCTGCTCGAACGAGGTCTGGCCCGACACGACGACGAGGGTGCCGTCGTCGATCTTCGGCTGCAGGATGCTCATGGCGCCCTCGAAGAACGGCGTCGAGTTGGCGTCGTCCGGCGAGCCGGCGATCAGCTCGATGTTGTAGGGGCCGTCGCCCTTGCGCTCCTCGAGGCCCTGCAGCAGCGCCTGGCCCTGCAGGACGCCGACCTGGAAGTTGTCGAACGCGACGTACATGTCGACGGCGTCGGTGTTCTTCACCAGGCGGTCGTACGCGATGACGGAGGCGCCGGAGTCCTTGGCCGCCTCCAGCTGCGTGCCGAGCTGCGAGCCGTCGATCGCGCCGACCACGATGACGCTCGCGCCCTGCTCGACCATCGCCTGGATCTGGTTCTGCTGCTCGGTGACGCCGCTGTTCGCGAACTGCACGATCGGCTTGAAGCCGGCGTCGGTGAGGCCGTCGTTGAACAGCTGCTCGGCGAGCACCCAGTTCTCCGACGTCTTCTGCGGCAGCGCCACGCCGATGGTGGCGTCGGCCGCGAACCCGGCCGCCGCCTCGGAGGACCCGTCGGACGACCCCTCGGTGGACCCGCCGCGCTCGGACGAGCACCCCGTGAGCATCAGCGCTCCGGCGGCTCCGGCGGCGACGAGCGCCGCAGTCAGCTTCTTCATGGGTGGTGTCACTCTTCCCTCGGTTGGGCACCCCTCATCGGGTGCGGTGGCGTGCCCCGGCCGGGACCCGGCCGGGCGGGAGGTTCAGCGCTGGGCGAGGGTCTCCGGGGCCGACCCGGACACGGGCGAGGCGGACTCCGGCCCCTCCGGTCCCCCGGGGATCTGCGTCTGCCGGCGCGAGCGCATCAGCAGGCCGACGATCGACGGCCGGCCCTGGATCTTGTTGTAGACGTCGAACGCGACCGCGGCGAGCAGCACCAGGCCCTTGATCATCTGGGTGCTGTCCGAGCCGACGCCCATGAGCTGCAGGCCGTTGTTGAGCACCGCCATGACCAGGCCGCCGATGAGCGAGCCGACGACGGTGCCGACACCGCCGGAGACCGCGGCCCCGCCGATGAACACGGCGGCGATCGCGTCGAGCTCCCAGTTCGTGCCGTCGAACGGGCCGGACGCGGTGGACCGGCCGATGAACACGATGCCGGCCAGCGCGGCGAGCACCGACATGTTCATCATCACGAAGAAGTTGGTGCGGCGGATGTTCACGCCGGACAGCGACGCGGCGACCTTGTTGCCGCCCACGGCGTACACGTGCCGGCCGGTGATGGTCCGGTTGGACACGAACGCGTAGATCAGCACGAGCGCGACGAGGATGACGCCGGACACCGGGAACGACGTCCCGACGCGGCCCGACCCGAACAGCCAGGTCACGCCCGCGACGACGACCGACAGGCCGCCCGCGCGGACCACGGACACCCACGTCGGGACGGGGGAGCCGCCGAGGCGCCGGGCGGACCGGCGCCGCCGGGACTCGCCGTAGACGAGGGCCGCGATCGCGACGACCCCCAGGACCAGGGTCCAGTTGTTGAGGCCGGTGTTCGGCCCCCACTCCGGCAGGTAGCCCGCGCCGAGCGTCTGGATCTCCTTCGGCACCGGCACGGTGTTGGACTTGCCGATGTACTGGTTCGCGCCGCGGAAGAACATCATCCCGGCGAGGGTGGTGATGAACCCGGGGATGCCGACGTACGCCACCCAGAACCCCTGCCACGCGCCGATCACCGCCCCGACGGCGAGGCCGAGCAGGATGCCCGCCCACCACGGGATGCCCCAGTCCCGGATCGCGAGCGCCACGATGATGCCGACCACGGCGGCCACCGAGCCGACGGACAGGTCGATGTGCCCGGCGATGATGACGAGCACCATGCCGATCGCGAGGATCAGCACGTACGAGTTGCCGTTGATGATGTTCTGCGCGTTCGTCGCCGTCAGCACCTTGCCGCCGGTCGCGATCTGGAACACCGCGATCAGCGCGATCAGCGCGAACACCATGCCGAACTGGCGGGCTCCGCCGCCGAACAGCTGCTTGAGTGACGTCATCGTCAGGGCCGTCCTTCTGCCGTGATCAGTAGGTGAGAGCCGGGCTGCTGCCCGTCATGAGGCGCATGAGGTTCTCCTGCGTGGCCTCCGACCGGTCGAGGACGCCGGTGATGCGCCCCTCGAAGATCGTGTAGATGCGGTCGCACAGGCCGAGCAGCTCGGGCAGCTCGGACGAGATCACCACCACGCCCTTGCCGGCGTCCGCCAGCCGGTTCACCAGGCCGTAGATCTCGTACTTCGCCCCGACGTCGACGCCGCGCGTCGGCTCGTCGAGGATCAGCAGGTCGGGCTCGGGGAACATCCACTTGCCGAGCAGCACCTTCTGCTGGTTGCCGCCGGAGAGCTTCACGACGCCGACCCGCACGGACGGCGCCTTGACGTTGAGCGAGCGCCGGTACTCCTCCGCGGCGAGGTACGCGGCGTCCGGGTCCAGCACGCCCCGCCGCGTGACCCGCCGCAGGTCGGAGGACACGATCGTGTCGGCGATGGTGTCGAGCAGGTTGAGCCCCTGGACCTTGCGGTCCTCCGGGACGTAGGCGATCTTGTGCGCGATGGCCTGCTGCACGGTGTGGAGCTCGACCGGCTCGCCGTCGATCGTGATCTGCCCGCCGAGCCAGCGCCCGTAGGACCGGCCGAACAGCGACCGGGCGAGCTCGGTGCGGCCGGCGCCCATGATGCCGGCGAAGCCCACGATCTCCCCGTGCCGGACGTGGAACGACGAGCCCTTGCAGACCAGGCGGCCGGGCACCTGCGGGTGCTCGACGGTCCAGTCCCGCACCTCGAAGAACGTCTCCCCGATGTGCGGGGTGTGCTCGGGGAACCGGTGGTCCAGGGCCCGCCCGACCATGCCGCGGATGATGCGGTCCTCGTCGACCTCGCCGGCCGCGGCGTCGAGCGTCTCGACCGTGCGGCCGTCGCGGATGATCGTGATGGAGTCGGCGATGGCGGCGATCTCGTTGAGCTTGTGGCTGATCATGATGCTGGTCATGCCCTTGGAGCGCAGGCCCCGCAGCAGGTCCAGCAGGTGCGCCGAGTCCTCCTCGTTGAGGGCGGAGGTCGGCTCGTCGAGGATCAGCAGCCGCACGTCCTTGGACAGCGCCCGGGCGATCTCGACGAGCTGCTGCTTGCCGACGCCGAGGTTCTTGATCTGCTCGTCGGGGGAGGCGTCCAGGCCGACGCGGGCCATGAGCTCGGCGGCGCGCTCGCGGGCCGTCTCCCAGTCGATGCCGAACCGGCCGGTGGTCTCGTTGCCGAGGAAGATGTTCTCCGCGATCGACAGCTCGGGGATGAGCGCGAGCTCCTGGTGGATGATGACGATGCCCGCGCGCTCGCTGGACTTGATGTCCTTGAAGCGCACCTCCTCGCCCTGGTAGACGATCTCGCCGTCGTAGGTGCCGTAGGGGTAGACGCCGGACAGGACCTTCATGAGCGTGGACTTGCCGGCGCCGTTCTCGCCGCAGATCGCGTGGATCTCGCCCGCGCGCACCGTCATCGAGACGTCGTCCAGGGCGCGCACGCCCGGGAAGACCTTCGTGATCGACCTCATCTCGAGGACGACGGGGGTGTCCGTCATCGTTCCTGCTCCCTGTGCCTCGCTGCACGGGCCGGCGTCGTCGCCGGTCGTGGTCCGCGTCGGACACTAGGGACGTGGCGTCCTAGCCGTCAACCTCTGAAGGCAAGGAGCGCGCTTCGTTATCGGATCGCAACGCGCCGGGGCCGTCTCGGCGCGCGATCGCCGCCCGTGTGGCGTCCCGGCGGGTGGGAGCGGGCCTCTCGCGGGTACGCGGCGCGCCGCTGACGCGCAGGTCAGCGGTATTGCCCACAACCTCTGAAGGCAATACCTACCGCGTGGCCCACATCGGCCGGATGACGCGGGTCGCCCCCGCGATGGCGCCGATGATCTCCTCCGGCGCCGACGTCCCGGCGTCGAACGACCCGTTGTTCCGCCCGTGGCGCAGCACCTCGATGCGGTCCGCGACCGCCCGCAGGTCCGCCAGGTTGTGGCTGATGAGGATCACGCCGAGCCCCATCGCCCGCAGCCGCTCCACCAGCATGAGCACCTCGGCCGTCTGCACCACCGACAGCGCGGCGGTCGGCTCGTCGAGCACGAGGATCCGTGGCCGGGTCGTCAGGGTCCGCGCGATCGCGACCGCCTGCCGCTGCCCCGCCGAGAGCTCGCGCACCGGCACCCGCACCGACGGCACCGAGACCGTGAGGTCCCGCAGCAGCCGCGCCGCCTCGAGCTCCATGCTGTCGGTGTCCATCGGCCCCACCCGCGACGTGCGCAGCTCCCGGCCCAGGAAGATGTTCGCCGTCACGCTGAGGTTCTCGCACAGCGCGAGGTCCTGGAACACCGTCGAGATGCCCAGCGTGTGCGCGGCGGCCGGGTTCGGGATGCTCACCGGCTCGCCGGCGACCTCCACCAGCCCGGCATCCGGTTGCAGCACCCCGGACACGATCTTCGCGAGGGTCGACTTGCCGGCCCCGTTGTCGCCCACCAGCGCCACGACCTCGTGCGCGTGCAGCTCCAGGTTCACGCCGGTCAGCGCCTCCACGGCGCCGAACCGCTTGGTGACCTGCCGCAGCGAGAGCACAGGAGGGCGCGGTGCCGCCTGCGTGCCTGCCATCGTCACCTCCTCGATCACCGCCGGCCCCGTCGCCGGTGCGTCGTCCACCTCGATCAGTCTCCGTCCTGGTGCTCGAACCAGTGCGTCAGCTCGTGGGTGTTCTCGAGGACGAGCAGCAGCGCACCGATCACCTCCGCCTGCGGCCCGAGCTCCGCGCCCACCACCTCCAGCGGCGCGATGTGGTTGAGCGGCACCCGCCGCCGGATCGCCTCGCGCATCGGGCCCAGCAGCACCTCGCCGGTCTCGGCCAGCTCGCCGCCCACCACCACGCACTGCGGGTTGACCGCGATCGCCAGGCCGGCCACCACCGCGCCCACCGCGGAGCCCGCGTCCTCGACGACCTGCCGGCAGCCCGGGTCGCCGTCGAGGGCCAGGGTCACGATGTCCCGCAGCGTCAGCGGCCCGCGGCTCGCCCGGAGCACCTCGATCAGCGCGGGCGCCCCGACCACCGTGTTGAGGCACCCGCGGCTGCCGCACAGGCACACCACCCCGCCGGCGTCGACCTGCACGTGCCCGATCTCCCCGGCCGTCCCGGCGAACCCGCGGTGCAGGCGGCCGGACAGCACCACGCCGGCGCCCGTGCCGTGCGAGACCCGCACGTACACCGAGTCCTGGTAGAGCCGCGCGGCGCCGACCCGGCTCTCCGCGAGCGCGCCGAGGTTCGCGTCGTTGTCCACGAACACGGGCACGCCGAGCCGCTTCGACATCACCTGCGCCACCGGCGCGTCGTCCCAGCCGCGCAGGATGCCGGGCACCGAGATGGTGCCGGTCGCCGCGTCCACCGGCGCGGGCACCGCGATGCCGATGCCGAGCAGCTCGCCCAGCGACGAGCCGACGCGCTCCAGCAGCTCGACCACCAGCAGCGCCGCGCGGTCCAGGCTCGTGTCCGCGCGGTGCTCGTGCGGCAGCGGCAGCGTCTGCTCGACCAGCACCTGCTGCGCGGAGTCGGCCAGCGCGATCGACATGTGCCGGGTGCCGATCCGCACGCCCGCCGCGATGCCCGTGCGGTGCACCATCGTGACGAGCTGCGCCCGGCGGCCGTTGTGGATGGTGGTGCGGACGTCCACCGCGCCGGCGCCCTGCAGCTCGCGCACGATGTTCGACACGGTGGCCGCCGACAGGCCGGTGGCCGCCGCGAGCTCGACCTGCGTCAGGCCGCCGTAGCGGCGCACCGTCTCGATGACGGTGGCGCGGTTCGCCTCACGGAGGGCGGTCTGCGAGCCAGCCATCGCCGACAGCCTCCCGTCTCCTGCCGCACGTCGTCCACGCACGCGCTGGACGCAGGGTACTCGGTGCGCGTCGCGCCGCCGGGGCGTGACCGAGGTCGCGGACGAAAGTCCTGGTCCGGTGGTGAGCGCTTGCCGATCGGGAGACGGGGTGGTGCGCACCGCCCCGCCGACCGCCGAAGGGACACCCGTGCTCCGACCGACCCGCATCCTGCTCCGCGACGGCGAGACCCGGGCCCTGCTGCGCGCCGTCGACGTGCGCGGGCACACCGTGCGGATCGAGGGCACGGCCGCCAGCCTGCGCATCGAGGACGTCACGACGGGCACGCTGCTCGTGGACGCCCCGATGGCGGTGCTCGAGCTCATCGACGGCGAGACGATCCACTACTCGGGTGCGGGCCGGGTGCTGGACTCCCGCGAGCTGCGGTACCTGCGGATCACCCTGGAGTTCACGGAGCCGGCCGCGCGGTCGCTGCCCCGGCCGCCGCGCTGACGTCGGGGCGCGCGGGGACCCGCGGCGGTGACCGTGGCGGCGATCAGGCCGGTCCGGGACCGACGAGCTCCTCGACGGCGGCGACGACCTCCGGGGCGTCCGGGCGCACCCGGGGCCGGAACCGCCGCACCCGGCCGTCCGGCGCGACGACGAACTTCTCGAAGTTCCAGGTGATCCGCCCGGCGCGGCCCGCGTCGTCGGGGTACCGCGTCAGCGCCCGGTACAGCGGGTGCGCGTGCCGGCCGTTCACCGGGGTCTTCTCGAGCATCGGGAACGTCGCGCCCCACGTCGTCGAGCAGTACTCGGCGATGGCGTCCGACGACGACAGCTCCTGCAGGAACTGGTTGCTCGGCACCCCCACCACGGTGAACCCGCGCGGGCCGTACCGGCGGTGCAGCTCCTCGAGCTGCTCGTACTGCGGCGCCAGGCCGCACCGCGACGCGACGTTCACCACCAGCGCGACGCGCCCGCCGGTCAGCTCCCCGAACGTCGTGTCCTCGCCGCGCAGCGTGCGCACCGCGATCCCGTCCAGCTCCACGTGCCGCTCCTCGCCCGTCGTCGTCCCGCGCGTCCCTCCGGGCTCCCGGTCTACCACGGCAGGAGGTGGTAGTAGGGCGTCCGGGTGGACGGGGTGAACCCCAGGCGCAGCGCGAGCCGCGCGGAGCCGACGTTGTCCTCCCGGCACGACCACACCGGCGTGAGCCCGGCGTCCAGCACGTCCGCCAGCATCGCCGCCGCCGCGGCCGAGGCCAGCCCCTGCCGGCGGTACGCCGGGTCGGTCTCGATGCCGAGCTCCAGGTCGTCGCCCGTGCGGTACGACGTGAAGGCGATCGCCCCGGTGCGCCCGTCCCGCTCCACCACCGTGCCGCCCCCGTGCGCCAGGAAGCTCGCCGCGTCGGGCCAGAACCCCGACGGCACCACCGCCCCGGCCCACGCGAAGTCCTCGGCCGTGGCCCGCCGCGCCCGCCAGCCGTCCGGGGGGCGCAGCGCACCGAGCCGCGCGCGGTGCGCATCCGGGTCGGAGGTGAAGTTGAGGCGGGTGTGACGGACGACCGCGCCGCGCGCCGGGTGGGCGCCCGCCTCCGCCAGCGGCACGGCGCCGAGCGCGTCGTCCCAGTCCGGCGCCGTCCACCGCGGATCGACCTGCAGCCACTCCTCGTGCCCCGCGGCGCGGCGGGCGGCGAGGTGCGCGACGACCGCGTCCCGGGCCTCCCCGACCGCCGGGCCCCAGACGAGCGACATCCCGTACGGGTGCACCACGTGGAAGGCGCGGGGGTCGTGCTCCCGGTCGGCCCAGGGCACCGCGCCGGCGACGTCCATCGCGGCGCGGGCGAACCCGACGTTGAGGGGCACCGCACCGAGTGCGCGGCGGGCGTGGTCGAGCAGCGGGGGCACGGTTCTCCTCGGGTGGTGGGCGGCTGCCGGCAGCACGCTCCCAGGGGCGGACGTGGGGGGTCCATGGCCACTCGCGGCGAAGTTGCCTCGGCGTGCGCTCCCCGGGGCGGAGCCGTTCCCGTCGGGTCGGCCGGGCCTGCCTGGGGGCGCGGCGCCCGTCGCGGACGGTGACGGCGCGTCGGCCGGTGCGGCGGATCCGCTCATCCGCCGCACCGCGCGTGTCGATACTCCGGGTGTGCGCCTCGTGACGCTCCAGCTGGAGGGCGACCCCGGGATGGGCGCGGACGACCGTCCGCGCTACCTCGCCATGGTCTACGGCCGGGTGCTGACCGCCGTCACGGGCACGATCGTCCTGCTCGCCTACGTGCTGTTCGACCGCGACGCCACGACGCTGCGGACCCTGGTGGCCGTCGCGCTCCCGCAGCTCGCGTTCGTCGCACTGTCGTTCCGGGCCCGCCCGCACCCGTGGCTGGTGGCGGGCTTCCCCGTCGGCGCCCTGGGCGGTCTGACGAGCGTCGGCCTCACGAGCGACGCCGTGTCCACCGCGCTGCTGGGGCTCGTCGGTCTCGCGTTCGTGTACACCGGCCTGTTCCTGCCGTTCGGCTGGTCGCTGGGTCTCGTCCCGCTCGGCTGGAGCACCTACCTGGCGCTGCTGCCCGTCCTCGACGGCCCGGGCGTGATGCGGCTGCTGACGTACACGGCCGTGTGGCTCGCGACGGCGTCCGCGCTCCGGTTCGCCAGCAGGATCGCGCTGCGGCACGAGCTCGCGCTGCGGGCCGCCGCGGAGACCGACGCCCTCACCCACGTCGGCAACCGCCGGGCGCTCGACGCGCAGCTCGCCAGCCAGACGCCCGGGGACTGCCTGGTGATCTGCGACCTGGACCACTTCAAGCTCGTGAACGACCGTCACGGCCACGTCGTCGGCGACCAGGTGCTGGTGGCGTTCGCCCGGCTGCTGGACGAGCACGTCGGCCGCCGCGGCATGGTGGTCCGGTTCGGCGGCGAGGAGTTCGTGCTGGTGCTGCCGCAGACGCACCCGAGCGACGCCGTCCGCCTGGTCGAGCGGGTGCGCGAGCAGTGGCGCGCGTCGGGGGCGGAGACGACGTTCTCGGCGGGCGTCGCCGTGATCCACGCGGGGACGCCGCCGGCGACGGCCCTCGCGTCCGCGGACATCGCGCTGTACGCGGCCAAGCGCGGCGGCCGGGACCGCACCGCGGTCGAGCCGGCCCCGCCCGGCACGCCCGGTCCGCCGTCGCAGCGCCCCTCGTGGGAGGCGGACGAACCGGCCCTCTGACGACGCCGGCCCACGCCGGCCCGCGGCGGTTCGCGCCGGTTCGCGCCGGTTCGCGCCGGCCGGTGCCCGACGCGGGTCAGCCCGCGTCGGGGTCCCAGTCCGCGGCGAGGTCGGTGCGGGCGGCGAGCCCGAGCTTGCGCAGCGCCCGGTACATGTGGCTCTCGACCGTCCGGACGCTGAGGAACAGCCGCGCGGCGATCTCGCGGTTGCTCAGGCCCGCGCGCGCGAGCAGGGCCACCTCCCGCTCCCGGTCGCTCAGCGGGTCGGCGCCCGCGGCCGTCCGCTCGACGGACGGGTCGAGGCCGTGGCCCGCGGGACGCCCGGCGGCCTCGGAGACCTGCGAGGCCGTCAGGGGCGGGAGCCCCTCCTGCGCGCGGAGCTCCGTGAGCCGGTCCAGCACGACGCGGGACTGCGCCGGCCCGAGGGTGGAGCGCAGCCCGCCCACGGCCGCCACGACGGCGGCGCCCGGGCCCTCGCTGAGCGCCCGGTGCAGCTCCACGACCGGCGCGAAGAGGGAGAGCCGGTCCGCGGGGAACCGGTCGAGGACGACCCGCAGCCGGTCCGGCGGGTACACCCACGCGATCCAGGACCAGCACACCATCGCGGCGGTCAGGTGCCCCGCCTCCGCGGCGCCGAGGCCGTGCTCCCACAGCAGCCGGTTCCCCGCCTCGACCTCCCCGCGGGCGTAGTGCGCCTCGGCCTCCGCCCAGGCCGTCAGCGCGCGCAGCAGCGGGTCACCGGCGACGTCGCGGTGGTCGAGCTCCCGCAACAGCAGCTGGGCGAACCGGAGGTTGCCCGCGCGTGCGTGCACGACCGCGCCGAGCGGCACCACCCGCAGCGGCATCGGGTCGTCGAACGGGCCGGGCAGCCCCAGCCGCAGCGCGACGCTCAGCCAGGGCCACGCGTCCTGCCCGCGGCCCGACACGATCTGCAGGCCCGCGAGGGTCGACGTGTGGGCGCGCACCGAGACGGCGTCCAGCTCGGCGGCGGCGTGCGCCAGGTGCGTCCGCGCCCACGTCGAGGCCTCCTCGACGCGGCCGTCGAACAGCAGGGCGTCCGTCCGCAGCGCCTCGAGGGCGGCGCGCACGGGCTCCGGCGGGGGCGCCTCCGCCGACCCGAGCAGCGTGAGCGCCTCCTCCGGCCGGCCGTCGTGGACGGCCGCCCGCGCGGCGGCCACCAGCTCCCGCGCCTCCGCGAGCGGCGTACGCGCGTCCGCGGGCAGGCCGAGGCGCGTGGCGGTGCGTCCCAGCGCGCCCGCGTCCTCCTCCGCCCAGGCCGACCACTGCGCCTGCTGCTCGAGCAGCCGCGCGACGTCGGCGGGGTCGTCGTCCGGGCCCCGCTCGACGTGGGCGAGGACGTCCCGGACCAGGGCGCGGTCCGGGGAGCCGGAGAACGCGTCGAGCAGCGCCACCGCGTGCCGCACGGTCGGCGCCTCGCGCCACGCCGCCCGCCGGGCGGCCCGCTGGACGGACACGCGGTCGAGCAGCAGGCCCGCGGTCGCGGACGTCCACGCGGCCGACGGGTTCTCGGCGGCGAGCTGCCAGGTGAGCGTGTCCGGCACCGCCGGGTCGACCGCCGTGTGCGGTCGCGGCGAGTAGTCCGTGCCGAAGTGCGCGCGCACGACGGCGTCGTCGTGCCGCGCCTGCGCCGGCGTCCGCCGCCGCACGAGCCCGTGGGCGAGCGCCGGCGGGGTGACGAGCACGAGGCCGTCGGGGTCGGCGGTCGACGCGGTGAGCCGCCCGCGGGCGAGCAGCTCGTCGAACCGGCCCGCCCCGGCCAGCTCCGCGGCGTCGGCGGCGGGCACCGGTCCCGTCCACGACAGCAGCGTGAGCGCGTCGACCAGCCCGGGGTCCAGGCGACGGGTCAGCGCGTGGACGGCCGCGTCGAGCGGGGCGTCCTCCAGCGGCCCGACCAGGTCCCACACGCCGTCGACGCGCTCCGCCGCGCCGGACCACCGGGCGGCGTCCAGCAGCGCGAGCGCGACGGCCGGGTGCCCGCCGGACTGGTTGAGCAGCGCGGCGGTCAGGGCGAGCGCCGGCGGGCCCTGCAGCCGGTCCGCGAGGAGTCCCGCGGTCCCCGGCTCGCCCAGCGGCGCGACGGCGACCTCCGCGGGGGCGCGGCCGGCGAGCGTGCGCCGGGCCGGGCCCTCGAGGACGGCGGAGTCCACGGTCGCCGCCAGCAGGCAGGACGTGCGGCGCAGCAGCTCCTCGACGACGACGAGCGTCGCGGGGTCCAGGTGGTCCAGGTCGTCCACCGCGAGCACGTTGCGGCGCCCGGCGAGCTCCTCGGCGAGGACGTCCACCAGCTCCGGGAGCGGCGTGCGCCCGGCGGACCGCGGCGTCCGCGCGAGCTCGTGCAGCAGCACGGGCGTCAGGGGCGGCGCCTCGGGCACGTGCGAGGCGCGCAGCACCAGCACGTGGGTGCCCGCGGCGGTCGCCCGCCGCACGAGGTCGTCGAGCGCGGTGGTGCGGCCCGAGCCCTCCTCGCCGCGGATCAGCACGTCGCGGCCCAGGTCGAGCCACCGCAGCGCGTCGCCCGCCACGTCCAGGGTCTGGTCCATCGCCCACCTCCTGAGCAGCACCGTCGCGCAGCCCATCCTGTCCTGAGCGGGAGCCCGTGCCAATGCCCGGCGCGCCACCTACGGAGCCGTCGCGGGAGCCGTTGCGTGGTCCCGCGGTGCCGCACCCTGGGTCCGACCGGGTGCGCGCCGCCGACCCCCGGTTCGCGCCCCCGGCCCCCCGGTGGAGGTGCCGTCGTGGACGGCGCGGCGCGCACCGCCCCTCGACCCTGCGTGACGCCGCCCCCGGTGTGCGCGCCCGGGTACTCACCGCACGGAAGGACGCCTCACCATGACGCAGACGCGCGAGCGTGCCGCGACCCTCCGGGCGGCGCGACGGGAGAGGGGGTGGCGGGTGGGCGTCGTCGCGGACGTCGTCGGGTACCTGAACGAGGGCGTGAGCGTCGACGTCGTCGGCCACCGGGGCTCCGGGCGCTCGCACGTCGCGGACCTGGTCGAGCAGACGCTCCACGACGAGGGCGTGCCCGTCCTGCGGCTGACGGGGGTCCCCGCGCTGCGGGACCGCCCGCTCGGGGGGATCTCCGCGGCGGGCTTCGAGCTGCCGCGCGGCGGGGCGTCGAGCGTCGGCGAGGTGCTGGCCGCGCTGCGGCCCCGCGTCCGCGGCCGGGGGGCGGTCGTCGTGGTGGACGACCTCGACGGCCTCGACGCCGCCAGCGCCGGAGTCGTCGCCGCGCTGCGCACCACCGTGCCGGCGCCCACCCTCGTGACCCGGCGGCTCGGCACCGAGCGGGACGAGGCGGTGGTCGCCGTGCTCCCCGGGATGCAGCCGGGGATCCGGCTCCCGCTCGCCCCGCTCCGCTTCGGCGAGGTCCACGCCTGCGCGCAGGAGCTGCTCGGCGGCCCCGTCGACTCGTCGACCGTCGCCCGCCTCGCGACCAAGTCGGGCGGCCTGCCCGGGCTGGTGCGCGCGCTCGTCACCGTCGGCCGGCGCGCGGGCACGCTCACGTACGACGGCGCCGTGTGGCGCGCGACCGCCCCGCTGTGGTCGCCGGAGCTGGCGCACACGCTCGACGGCTACCTGACCGGCCTCGACGCGCGGACGGTCGAGGAGCTGACGCTGCTGGCCGTCGCCGGCCCTCTCGACGTCCGGCGCGTGCGGGCGCTCGTCGACGACGCCCGGCTGCTGGACCTGCAGCGGGCGGGGCTCGTCGGGGCGCTCGACGGCTCGGGCAGCGGCGCGATGGGCCTGTACCCGCCGCTGCTGGGCGAGCACCTCGTCGCCCACTGCCCGGCGACGCTGCGGCTCGACATCGAGGCGCGGCTCGCCGACGAGGTGCCGGCCGTCCCGCACCCCCTCCGGGCGGCGGGCGGCGCGCGGGTGCACAGCCCGGAGGCGGTCGTCAGCACGCGGCTCGCCGACCACTGGGAGGAGGTCCGCGACCGGCTGCAGCAGGCCTGGGCCGAGGACCGGGCCCCGGCGGCGGGCGCCCGGCTGCTCGAGGCGACGCTCGCCTCGCCGGTGCGCACCGGGCCCGGCGTCGACGAGCAGGTGGTCGAGGTCTACCGCGGCACCGCGCGGGAGATCGGGGGCGACGCGGACCGGGCGCAGCTGGAGGCCTGGTACGCGGTGTACCTGGCCGTGGGCCGCCGGCGGCTGGCGGACGCCCGCCGGGTGCTCGCGGACGCCGAGCTCGCGGTGCCGTCCCACGGCGCCTACCTGCGCGCCACCGCCGCCCACCTCGGCCTGCTGCTCGACCGCGTCCCGAAGCCGCCCCGCACCACCGCTGCGGAGGACCGGAGCCCGCTCAACGCGGAGGCCAGCCGGGGGGTCGCGGTGGAGACGGAGCTGGCCCGGGGTCGCACCGCGGCGGCGCGGTCGCTCCTGGCCGCGGCCGTGCCGGAGCTGCCGCTCTTCCACCGGCACCACCAGGCGTGCGAGGGCCTGGCCCGGGTGCTGGCCGCCGAGCAGCCCGACCCCGCGACGTGGACGACCCCGCCGGCCGACCTCGGGCAGCTCGCGTCGGACCCGGCCTCGTTCCGGCCGCTGGCGTACGTGACGGCGCTGGGCATGGCCGTCGGGGGGCACGTCGCCGCCCTCGACGACTGGCTGTCCTCCGCGCTCACCGTGACCTCCGTGGGGACGCTGCAGCGGCACTACCACGTCGGCCTGCTGTCGGTCGCCGTGCTCGCGGCGCTCTGGCGCGGGGAGGACGCGTACGCGGCGGGCATCGCCCGCCAGGCGGCGGCGACCCGGCAGCCCGCGGGGCCGCTGCCCCTGATGGCGTCCGGGGAGGCGCTCGTCGCGCTTACCGAGGGCGACGCCGACGGCCTGTGGGCGGCGGTGGAGGCGCACCTCGCGGGCGGGTACCTGACCGCGGCGCTGTTCCTCGCCGTCGAGGCCCTCGAGCGCCGGCCCGACGCCGCGCGGGCCCGGGTCGTCGCCGAGCTCGGTACCCGCGTGGACGGCGGCCTGCTCGAGGCGCTCGTGGAGTACGCCGTGGCGCTCGGTCACGAGGACGAGGCGGCGCTCGCGGAGGCCGCCACGCGGTTCGGGCGCTGCGGCGCGGTCCTGTACGAGGTCCGGGCGGGCGTCGCCCGGGCGCGGGTGCTCAAGCAGCGGGGGCTCGCCTCGGAGGCCGTCGCGCAGGTGGAGGCGGCGTGGGCCGCGTCGCTCGACGTCGCACGGCACGCCCCGGGCGTCTTCTCGCCGTACCTGGACGCCCTGGAGCTGTCGCCGCGCGAGCTCGACGTGCTGCGCCAGGTCGTCGTCGGGCTGGGGACGTCCGAGATCGCGGCCGAGCTGAGCCTGAGCGTGCGCACGGTCGAGAACCACGTCTTCAGCACGTACCGCAAGATCGGCGTCGAGGGCCGGGCGGACCTGCTGCGCGTGGCCGCGACGTGGCTCGGGCCCCGGCTGCGGACGGGCGGATGAGGTACCCCGCCCGCCCGCCGATCGCCCCCGCCCGAGGGCTCCCCGGTACTCAATCCGCCCCCTTCCGACCCGCGTCCTGCCGGCATCCCGGCACGACGACCCGCTCGCGTCCCCACGATGGGGGCACCGCTCGCGGCCGCGGGCCCACGCAGCCGCCCGCCACCACCGCCGCGCAGCGCACCGACCCGAGGAGCCCGCATGACCGCCACGTCCGACCTGGCAGACCCGTCGCGCGGACGCCTGGTCGCACGGCTCCTCGGCGGCCCCCTCGGGGCGGAGCAGGCCGGTGAGCTGCCGGCCGCCGACGCCCGCGCGCTCCGGGAGCTGAGCGAGCGCGGTCACGTCGAGGTCGGGCGGGACGGCTCGGTCCGTCTCGCCTCCGCGACGCGCGACCGGTTCCTCGACCGCCTGCTCACCGCGGTGCTCGGCGTGGCGCCCGTCGGGCACGCCCCGGCCGTCCACCGGTCCGCCGACAGGGACACCCGGGCCGCCGTGCCCGGGGCGGTCCACCCCGCCCGGTGAGGACGGCGACAGCCGCCGCTCCGGCGGTCCGCGTCCTCGCCCCGCCCGACGAGCACGACCCGGCAGCCGGTGAGCTCTCGACCGCGCTCGCGGCGGTCGTCTCCCCGAGGTTCGCGGTGCTGCAGCTGCTCTCGGCCCGCCCGGGGATGATCTGCCGGGAGATCGCGGACGCCCTCGGGATGTCCCGGTCCGGCGTGCTCAAGTACCTCGGCGAGCTCGAGCGCGCCGGGCTCGTCGTCGGCGACGCGCTCCTCGGCGAGCGGCGCGGCCGCCAGGTGCGCTACGCGGTGCGCGACGGCGCGGTGCTGCAGGTCGTCGGGGAGATCGCCGACGCGATCGTCCCGCGCGGGCTCGAGGTGCTGGTGGGCGCGCGGCGCGACACCCGCCAGCCCCACCGCGCACGCCCGGCTGACGCCCGCGCGCGCCGGGCCCCCGCCGAGCGGGCCGCCCGGGGCCCGGGCGCCGCCCTGGCGCACGCGCAGGCCTGACCCGCCGCAGCAGCGGCAGGCGGGGTCTCGCCGCGAGCCGGGGACCTCGCCAGGTCGTGTGGCGAGCCGGGGGCTTCGCCGGGGCCTGGTGGAGCCGGGGACTCGCCGCGCTCCGCGCCCGCCGTGGTGCGGGCGGCTCCGACGTCCCCCGCGCGCGTCACCCCGTCCGCGCGGCGTCCGGGCGGTGCGTTGCGGCGGCGACCGTGCCGGTGGCGTTCCACCAGCTCAGGTCCGACCGGCGGGTGAAGCCGAGCTTGCGCAGCACGGCGCTCATGTGGTTCTCCACGGTCCGCACGCTGAGCCCGAGGGCGTCGGCGATGTCGCGGTTCGACCGGCCCTCCCGGGCTAGGGTGGCGACCTCCCGCTCGCGGGGCGAGAGCGTCAGGTGGTCCTCCGCGCGGAGCACGACCCGCACGGGGGGCCGCTCGTCGGGCAGCGCGACGCCGTCGAGGTGGCCCATCGCCTGGCGGAAGCGGTCGCCGGGATCCGCCGGCAGGGCGTGGAGCCGGGCGACCACCCCGGCCACGTCCTTGGCGGTGAGGGCCTCGTGCAGCCGCAGGTAGGGCTCGAGCAGCGGGAGCGGCGCGGCCTCGTAGGTCTCGCGCACCACGGCGAGCTGCTCGGGGGCGTACGTCGCGGTGCTGAACAGCCAGCACACCAGCGCGGGCTGCCGCCGGCCCTCCTGCGCGTAGCGTCGTCCCCGCTCCCACAGCAGGTCGTCGGGAGTCGGGCGCGTCACCTCGTCGACGGCCGCGCGGGCCAGCGCGGACAGGGAGCCGACGATCGGGCGGTCGGCGCGGGGCAGGGCGTCCAGCGACGCGACCAGGGACTCCGCCATGTCGACGTCGCCGCTGGAGACGCGCAGGATCGCGGCGAGGCTGAGCGCCCGCCGGTGGAACGCCGCGCCGACGGGCCCGGCCGGCCCGAGCCGCAGCGCCCCGCCGAGCGCGCGCCACGCGGCCGTGCTGCGCCCGGTCCAGATGAGCACCTCGGCGAGCAGGCACGCGTGCACGCGCACGCCGAGCACGTCCGCGCGGGCGTAGGCGGCGGCGAGCTCGCGGCGCACCCGGGCCTCGGCCTCGTCGAGCCGTCCCAGGAGGATGGTCGCGACCGCGTCGACGGCGTCCCGGTGGTGACGGACCTCGTCGGTCGGGGGGTCCGCGAGCACGGGCCCCCGGCAGAGGCGCAGCGCGAGGTCGAGCCGTCCCACCTCGACCAGCGCGGCGGCGCGGGAGACCGCGACGCGGGCCGCGACGTCGCCCCCGGCGTCCTCCGCCGTGCCGAGCAGCGTGGCGTCGTCGGCACCGGCGCGGGCCGCGGCCGTCACGTCGTCGTGGACCCGGAACGCGGCGGCGAGCGGGCCGAGCTCGCCCCGGTGCTCGGCGAGGAACGCCGCCCGGGCTGCGGGGCCGCCGCCGGACGGGACGAGCCAGCGCAGCCCGGCGGCGCGGAACCGGGCGCGCCCGGCGGGGTCGTCGTCCTGCAGCCGGGTGCCGGCGAGCACCTCGCGGGCCAGGTCGTGCGCCGGCCGCCGAGCGAGCTGGTCGAGCAGGGCGTTGGCCGGGCCGGTGCGGGGGTCGCGGCGCCACGCGTCGAGCAGGGCCTCCTCGCGGGACCGCTCGTGCTCGCGCAGGACGCCCGCCACCTCGGGCGAGCGGCGGGGAAGCTCGGCGCCCCGGCGCGCGAGGGGGACCGGCACCTCCTCCCCGAGGTCGAGGGGCGTCACGGGCACGACCGCGTCGGCGGCGGGGGCCCGGCCGGAGAGGTGGGCGAGCCGGCGCCGGCGCTCCGGCAGCAGGCGGGCGCGCAGGGCGTCGGCGAGCGCGGGCGGCGACACGGAGTACCGCGAGGTGCCGTCGGTGCCGGTGAAGCCGAGCAGCCGGCGGCGCGCGGTGAGGGCGTCGACGGTGGCCGGCGCGACGAGGCGCTCGACGGTGTCGTGGTCGGGCGTGCCGAGCCACGCGACGAGCTCGAGCGCGTCCAGGTGGTGCGGCGGCAGGCGGGCGGTCAGCAGGTGCACGACCGGGTCGCCGGGCGCCTCGCGCAGCGGGCGGGTCACCGTCCAGCGGTCGTCGGACCTCCCCACCGCGCCGGCCCAGCGCGCCGACTGCAGCACGAGGGTCGCCACCCGGGGGTTGCCGGCCGACGCGGCGGCGAGCTCCGCCACGAGCGTCGCGTCCACGGCGCCGCCGAGCACGGTGCGGGCCAGGGCGTGCAGCTCGGTGTCGGCGAAGGGCGGCAGCAGCACCTCGGCCGGCGCGCGCTCGCCGACCAGCCGCGCGAGGGCGGCGTCCGCGTCACGGGCCAGGTCCACCGCGGTGGTCACCACGAGGTCGGCACGGCTCTGCGCGAGCGACCGCCGGATCACGGCGAGCGTGCCCTCGTCGACGTGCTCGACGTCGTCGACGAGCAGCAGCGAGCCCTCGGAGCCGAGCTCACCCGTCAGCCACTCGACGAGCTCGGACTCCGACCACGGGTGGCCCCGCCGGGTGGGCAGGGACTCGTGCGCGCGCAGCGTCGCGAAGGGCGCGGGGCCGGACGCCCGCAGCAGCACGGTGTCCGCGCGGCGGTGCGGGAGGCGGCGCATCAGGTCGAGCAGCGAGGAGCGCCCGGACCCGTGGTCGCCGCGCACGACGACGTCCCGCCCCAGCGTGAGCCACCGGTGGACGGCACGCGTGGCGGTGTCGAGAGTCGCGTCACTCATGTGGCCCCCTGGGTCGCGCTGCCGCCCCGGCAGCGGCGTCGCTCAGCCGCAGGCAGGCCGTGTGCCTGGGCAGTCGCTCCGGAGACTAGGCACGAGGTCCCGGGGCCGGGGGTCGCCTCGGCCCGGACCGGTACCGCCGGGGCGCCTGCCGGGTAGGAGGACCGCCCGTCCCGGGGGCGGGTGGGCGCCGACCAGGGGTCACCGGGATGCCGACCGGGTACCGAGGTGCGGGCCGGCGGGGGGAGCAGGCGGGGGAGCGGGAGCGGTGCCGGGACGTGCGGCCCCGGCTGGGCGGGCCGAGAGGCTCTTCTCCCGGGGGCGTGCGGGCACTAGCGTCCGGACATGGTGATCTTCCTGATCCGGGTGGCGATCTTCCTCGGCTCCGCGGCCCTGGGGCTGGGGGCGGCGGCGCTGCTCGTGGACGACGTGCACCTCGGCGTGAGCGGGTTCGTGACCGCCGTCGTGGTCTTCACCGCGGTCCAGGCGGTGCTGACACCGTTCATCGCCACGATGGCGCGCCGGTACGCCAACGCGTTCCTCGGCGGCGTCGGGCTGGTCTCCACGTGGGTGGCCCTGCTGGTGGCGAGCGCGTTCACGGACGGGCTGCGGATCTCCGGCGGGGTGGTGACCTGGATCGCGACGGTCGTGATCGTGTGGCTGATCACGGCGCTGGCGACCTGGCTGCTGCCGATGGTGTTCCTGCGCAAGCGCCTGCGGGCACGGGGGGAGCGGGCCTGACGGCGGCCCGCGCGGGTCAGGACGGCAGGCCGACGACGTCGCGGTGGGTGCGGCGACCGGGCCTGCCCGGGGTGGTCGCGGCGGGCGGTCTCAGCCGCAGGTGTCGCAGATCCCCGTGGCGGGCAGCGCCGTGAAGCACGTCGGGCAGATCGCCAGCGGGCGGTCCTCCGGCGCGGGCCGGCGGGGCGTCGTGGCCGGCTTCGCGGCGCGGCGGGGGGCGGTGCCCGCGGTGGACCGGGCGGACGAGCGGGTCGCGGAGGTCGTCCGCGGCGCGGCGACGGGGCCCGCGACGTCGAACCCGCGGCGCGTCAGCAGGGTGCCGGTCGGGGCGGAGCGCAGCTCCTCGGGCGTGGCGGCGCGGCCGGTCGCGTACCGGTGGGCGACCGCGAGGACCGCGCGGGAGTCGTACGTCCGGCCCTCGTGCGCGAACGTCTCGCCCGGGGTGGCCTCGAAGCCGTAGACGCCGAGGAACGCCTCCGCGCCCCGGTCGTCGTGCTCCGCGATCGCCTGGAGGACGTGCTGCCGGCTGACGGAGGAGAACGTGGCCACACCTCAGGGTAGTCCGCCCCGGGCGCCCGAGAGCCCCGCCGCAGCCCGCCGCGGGGGCGGGTGTGACGGGGCTCTCGGTGCGGTGCCTCAGACGCGGTCGTGCCGGTGCCGCTCCGGGGCCTCGACGACCTGGTGCATCGGGTGCGGGTGGGTGCGCTCCAGGGACGCGCCCTCCACGTCGACGTCCGGCAGGATGCGGTCCAGCCAGCGGGGGATCCACCACGCCGCCTTGCCGGCCAGGTGCATGAGCGCCGGGATCAGCAGCATCCGGACGACGAACGCGTCGACCAGCACGCCGAACGCGAGGCCGAACCCGAGCGGCCGGATGATCGAGGACTCCGCGAAGATGAAGCCCGCGAACACCGACGCCATGATGATCGCCGCCGCGGCGACCACGACCCGTCCGGCGTGCAGCCCGCGCCTGACCGCCACGCGGGCGTCGACGCCGTGGGCGTACGCCTCCCGCATGCCGGAGACCAGGAACAGCTGGTAGTCCATGGCGAGCCCGAACAGGATGCCGGTGACGATGATCGGCAGGAAGCTCAGCACGGGCGCGGGGTCGTGCACCCCGAAGAGCGACCCGAGCCAGCCCCACTGGTAGATCGCGACGACGCCGCCGAACGCCGCGAACAGCGACAGGACGAACCCGAGCGTCGCGGTGACCGGCACCAGGATCGAGCGGAACACGATGATGAGGATGATCAGCGACAGGCCGACGACGATCGCCAGGTAGAGCGGCAGCACGTCGGCGAGCTTCTCGGAGACGTCGATCTGCGCGCTCGTGGTGCCCGCGACGCCGAGCTGCACGTCGCCGTCCAGCGGGGACGCCGCCCGCAGGTCCTGCACCAGGTGCTCGGTGCTCTCGCTGTCCGGTCCCTCGCGGGGCACGACCTGGAACGCGAGCACCGTGCGGCCGTCGTTGGCGCCGATCGGCGCGACCGCCACGACGTCGTCGAACGCCGCGAGCTCCTGGCCGATCCGCACCTGCTCCGCGACGAGCCCGTCCTCCGACACCGCGTCGGGCAGGTCCGCGACGACCAGCAGGGGGCCGTTCACGCCGGCCCCGAACTTCTCGGCCGTGATCGTGTACGCCTGGTACTGCGTGGAGTCCTCGGCCTCCGACGCCCCGCCCGGCAGGCCGAGGCGCATGGACAGCGCGGGGATCGCGACGACCAGCAGCGCGGCGAGGCCGACGACGAGGGTGAGCACGGCGCGCGAGGTGCGCATCGGGGTGGAGGGCACCGGCTCGGGCTCCTCGTGCCCGACGCGCGCGCGCTGCTTCTTCGGCAGCACCCGCAGGCCGATGCGCGACAGCAGCGCGGGCGTGAACGTGATCGCCATGAGGATCGCGATGGCGATGCACACCGCGGCCGTCGTCCCCATGAGGCCCAGGAACGGGATGCCGGTGACGTTGAGCGCCAGCAGGGCCACGAGGACGGTCGTGCCGGCGAAGACCACGGCGTTGCCCGCGGTGCCGTTGGCCAGGGCGATCGACTCGTGCAGCTCGACGCCGTCGCGGAGCTGGCGGCGGTGCCGGTTGAGGATGAACAGCGAGTAGTCGATGCCGACCGCGAGGCCGAGCATGATGCCGAGCACCGGGGTGACGGACAGCATGTCGACCACGCCGGACAGGGACAGGGTGACCGTGGCGCCGATGGCCACGCCGACCAGGGCCGACAGGATGGGCAGGCCGGCGGCGACCGCCGAGCCGAGCATCACCAGCAGGACGACGGCCGCGACGACGACGCCCACGACCTCGCCCGGACCGAGCACGCTCGGCACCTCCTGCGTGAGGTCGCTCGAGAACTCGACCTGGGCACCGGCGAGGTCCGCGTCGGCGAGGGTGTCCGCCACCTGCGTCTTCAGGTCGGCGTCCACCTCGAACTGCCCCGCGTCGAACGCCACGGTGGCGACCGCGGCGGAGCCGTCCTCGGACACGAGGCGGATCTCCCGGGCGAGGTCCAGCAGCGCCGCGCCGTCCTCGAGCTGGGTGGTCTGCGCCTCGAGCTGCTCGCGGCCCTCGTCGAGCGTCTGCTGCTGGGCGTCGAGCTGGTCCTGCTGGGCGTCGAGCTGCGCCTGGCCGGCGTCGAGCTGCGGCTGAACCTGCGCGAGCATCCCCGCGGCCTCGGCCTGCGCCCGCTGGGCGTCGAGCTGGTCCTGCGCGGCGTCGAGCTGCGCCTGGCCCGCCTCGAGCTGCGCCTGGCCGTCGTCGAGCTGGGTCCGGCCGTCGGCGATCTGCGCGCGGCCGTCCTCGAGCTGGGCGGCCTGCTCGGCGAGCTGCTCGGTGGTGGCGAACGGGTCGGTGACGCCCTTGACGCCGTCGAGGTCCGCCACGTCGGCCAGTGCGGCGCTGATGGCGGCCTGCTGCTCCGACGTGAACGCGTCGTCGCCGCCGGTGTGGAACACGACCGTGCCGGTGCCGCCGCTCGCGGAGGGGAACTCCTCCTGGAGGTGCTCGGTCACCTTCTCGGTGGCGGTGCCCGGGATGGTGATGGCGGAGGTGAGCGTGCCGCCGAACGCGAGGTACGCGCCGACCGACAGCGCCAGCACCGCGGCCCAGGCCGTGACGACGACCCAGGCCCGGCGGGCGGAGAACCGCCCGAGTCTGTAGAGGAGTCCTGCCATGTCCGGTGTCCGTCCCTGTCTCTGCGCTGTGGTGGGTGGGAGTGCGGGGCGTCAGTGCTCCGGCATGTACCCGGCTCGGACGTTCTCGATGAGCCGGTCGACGAGGCCGTCCCACGCCGCGCGCGCGTCGGGCGCGGCGGGGTCGGTGGTGGTGCACCAGTGCATGGCGATGACGCCGACACCGTGCACGAGGGAGGTCACGAGCAGCCGGACGTCGAGCGGGTCGGCGTGCGGGTAGCGGCGCAGCAGCTCCTCCACGAGGTGGTCCGCCACGCGGGCGAACGCCTGCTGGGCGAGCGCCGCGGCGCGCGGGTCGTCGCCCTGGGCCAGCGGGCCGAGGGCGTTCGCGAGGTAGGTGATCGGGGCGGGAAGGTCGGCGCCGCGCAGCGTCTCGGCGAGCTCGTCGAACATCGACGCGCGGGAGCCGTCGCCCACGGGCGTCCGGGTGGCCGCCAGCTCGACCTCGGCGATCACCTGCCCGAGCCGCTGCGCGCAGACGGTCAGGATGACGTCGTCGAGCGAGCCGAAGTGGTTGAACACGGTGCGCCGCGAGACGTCCGCGCGCTCCGCGAGTTCGTCGACGCTGAACGCGGGGGCGCCGCGCTCGACGAGCAGGGCGTCCGCGGCCTCGAGGATGGCGTGCCGGGACCGCGCCTTGACGGCGGAGCGCCGGTCGGGGGTCTCGGTCACGCGGAGGACGGTAGGCACGTGGGTGCACTCAGTGCAAGCGTGCACCGGGTGCAAAGCGCCTGATGTGGCTCAGATCACCAGCCCGGCCCGGTGCGCGACGGCCGCCGCCTCAAGGCGCGTCCGGCAGCCCAGCTTGGCCAGCACCCGGCTGACGTGCGTCTTCGCGGTGGTCTCCGACACCGTCAGCGCCTGCGCCACCTGCTGGTTCGACCGCCCCTCGCCGAGCAGCACGAGCACCTCGCGCTCGCGGGCCGTCAGCCGGTCGAGGCCCGGGGCGTCGGGGGCGGCCGGCCCGGGGGCGGGCACCGGGACGCTCGCGAGCACCCGCCGGGTGACCTCCGGGGCCAGCACCCCGTCGCCCGCCGCCACCTGCCGCACCGCGGCGACCAGCTCGGCGGCGCCGACGGACTTCAGCAGGAACCCGACCGCCCCGGCCCGGAGCACGCCGAACAGGTACTCGTCGAGGTCGAACGTGGTCAGCGCGACCACCTGCGCCAGCCCGTCGGCCACGATGCGCCGCGTCGCCTCGATGCCGTCCGCGCCGGGCATCCGGATGTCCATGAGCACGACGTCCGGCCGCAGCGCCCGGGCGTTCGCCACCGCGGCGTCGCCGTCGGCCGCCTCGCCCACCACCGTGACCCCGTCGGCCTGCTCCAGCATCAGCCGCAGGCCGGCACGGATCGCCCCGTGGTCGTCGGCCAGCAGCACACGCACGCTCACGTCGCGCCCCCTGCCGTGCCGAAGGTCGTCCGCCCGGCCGGCGCTGCCTGCGCTGCCTGCGCTGCCGACGCGGCGGGCGCGCCCGGAGCCAGCGGGAGGACCGCGTGCACCCGCCAGCGCCCGCCGGCGTGGGGCCCCGCCGCGAACCGGCCGCCCAGCGAGCGGGCGCGCTCCGCCATCGACACCAGGCCCGTGCCGGAGCCCAGCGCGGGGGCGCCGGCCGGGGCGGGCGTCCCGGCGGCGGGCAGCCGGTTGAGCACCTCGACCTCCAGGGCCGACCCGTCGGACGCCACCCGCAGGTCCACCCGGCCGCCCGCGGCACCGTGCGCGGCGGCGTTCGTCAGGGCCTCGCGGGCGATGCGGTAGGCCGCGTGGTCGACCACCGCCGGGAGCCCGGGCGCCGCGGCGTCGACCCGCACGTCCAGCCCGCGATCCCGCGCCGTCGCGACCAGGTCGTCCAGCCGGTCGAGGCCCGCCGCGGCCGTGGCGCCGTCCCGGGGGCCGGCGCCGCGCAGCACGAGGATCATCGAGCGCATCTCGGCGAGCGACGCCACGGACTCCGCGCGCACCGCCGCCAGCGCCGCCCGGTCGCGGCCGGCGTCGGGCGGGCCGGACAGCGCCGCCTCCGCGTGGATCGCGACGGCCGACAGGCGGCTCGCCACCACGTCGTGCAGGTCCCGCGCCATGCCCGCGCGCTCCTCGCGCACCGCGGCGTCCCGGTCGAGATCGGCGATCCGCTGCACGTCCGCGGCGTGGGCGCGCGCCAGGTCCGCCCGCGACCGCTCCAGCGTCGCGCGCTCGGCCTCCGACGCGGCGAGCTCGCTCCGGCTGCGCACGTCCGACCCCCACCACAGCGGTGTCACCAGGACGGCGACCGCCTGGAGCGCCGCCGCCAGGGCGTCGCGCAGACCCCCGCCCGTCGTCCACACGGCCGCGGGCGCCGCGACGGTGAGCACGCCGACCACCCCGTGCAGCGCCCGCCGCGTCCGGGCGGGGGCGTGCACCTCGGCGCTGTACAGCGCGTCGACCAGCACGAGCAGCAGCCCGAGGCTGCCCCCCGCGGGGACCGTGCCGGCCAGGCAGGCGGCGGCCAGCAGCAGCACCACCACCGGGTGCCGGCGCTTCGCGGTGAGCGCGCCGCACGCGACGAGCAGCAGCGCGGTGTGCAGCCACCAGCCCGCCGCCCCCGCCCCCGCGGACCCCGTCACCGAGATCCCCGCCCCGTGCAGCAGCAGCCCGGCGGCCAGGTACAGCAGCGCGACGCCGCGGTCGTCGAGGCGGGGCAGGGACGGCATGGCGTCCATCCCAGCACGGCCCCGGCGCGGCCGGGTCCTCCGAAGGGACGACGCCGCCCCGCAGGATCGTGCGGTCGGCCGACGCCCCCGCCCGGCGCCGGCGCGACGCTGCCGGCATGGACGTGATCGAGACCCTCCGCGAGAACCCGGTCGCCGCGCTCGTCGTCGCCTGCGAGGTGGCGTTCTGGGTGTTCCTCGGCGCCGCGGTCGTCGCCCGGTACGTGCTGCACCGGCGGCGCCTGTCGACGGTGCTGCTGCTGTGCGAGCCGCTGCTCGAGGTGGTGCTGCTGGTCGCCACCGTCGGGGACCTGCTGCGGGGCTCGGAGGCGACCTGGACGCACGGGCTAGCGGCGCTCTACCTCGGGTTCACCGTGGCGTTCGGCAAGCGGACCGTGCACGCCGTCGACGCCCGGGTCGCGCACCGGTTCTTCGGCGGGCCGGAGCCCGTGCGGCCTCCACGGCACGGGCCGGCGCGCGTGCGGTACGAGTGGGCGCTGTGGCTGCGGGTGCTGCTCGCCTGGGCGGTGGCCTGCGCGGTGCTCGGCGTGCTGCTGCTCGTCGCGCAGGGGCCGGGCGAGGCGGCGGCGGAGCAGCGGGAGGTGCTGCTGGGCTGGGGCGGCCGGGCGACCCTGGTGCTCGTGGCGTGGTTCGTGTTCGGGCCGGTGTGGGAGACGTTCACGCCGCGCCGGGCGGGGGCGGACGCGGCGCCCGGCGACGCGGCGGCAGGTCCGGCGCGGTCAGACGTGCGGTGACCCGGCGGGCCGGGCGACCCGCCGCCGCGTGAGCTGCGTGCCCACCAGCAGCGCCGCGGCCAGCGCCGGCCACCCCCAGGGCACGGAGGTGTGCGGCACGTACCCGGGCGGCGACCCGATGCTCGCGAGCGCGACCTCGGCGCCGGACCGCTGCAGCAGCGGCTGCGCGACCGCGAGGACGACGCTCGTGACGGCGGCCGCGGTCAGGTACGGCCCGGGCACGACGAGGCGCCAGGATCCCCGCCGGTCGGTGCGCCCGACGTGCAGCGCGAGCAGGCCGACGAGCAGCGCGGTCAGCAGCAGCGGGCCCCACAGGCCGACCCGGGCGAGCGCCGCCTCGGGTCGCGAGAGGTCCGCCACCCAGACCCGGGCGAGCGGCCCGGCGAGCCGCTCGACGTGGGTGTCCGGCAGCGGCGGGTACGCGGCGTCGGTCAGCGTGACCAGCGGCTGCGCGTCGTGCCGGGTGAGGCCGTTCAGCGCAGAGGCCAGCCCGGTCGCCGCGAACGCTGCGGCGACGAGCCCGAGCAGCGTCCCGCCGGTCGTGCGTCGCATGCGCGCCACGGTACCGACGCGTCCCGAGGGGCGGGGCGGGTTCAGCGCGGCAGCGCGTCCGGGGCCACGGCGGTCCCGGCCCCGTCCGCCCCGGTGCGACGCGACCCGGCCCGCCCTCCCGCCCCGCCCTCCCGCCCCACGAGGCCCCGTTCGGATCCGTTCGCACCGGCGCGCCGGGCGTGTCGGTACCAACGGATCCGAACGTCCCCACCCACGGGGGCGGAGTGGGGGACGGGAGCCGGGGGGGCAGGCAGAGGGGACGGGGGTCAGGCGCCGAAGAGGCGGCGCAGCGTCCCGACCGGGAGCTTGGGCCGACGGTCGGCGGTGCACAGGCCGTTCGTCTCGAGCCCCGTGTCGGTGAGCTGGGTGTAGCAGTAGCCTCGCAGCGCGGTGGACGACCGGACGGCGCCGAGCAGGTCGGTGAGGCGGGCCTCGAGGTCCTCGGGGCTGCGCGCCTCGGAGTACCCCCACGAGCCCTCCGGCGCCCCGGGGGCGAACGAGACGCCGCCGAACTCCGACAGCAGCACCGGGATGGTGCCGGGCTCGGGCGCCGGGCCGCCGACCCACATCCGGCGGCCAGCGGGGCCGATCCCGGCGACCGTGCGGGCGACCGCGGCGGCGTCGCCGTAGCGCTCGCGCAGCTCGGCGCCCGTGGCGGCGTAGTCGTGGACGGTCAGCAGGTCGGACGCGGTGTGCTCCCAGCCGTCGTTGGAGATCACCGGCCGCGTCGGGTCGAGCGCGCGCGTGAGCTCGGTGAGAGCGCGGCTGTAGGCCTGCTGCGCCGGGTCGTGGGCGATGTGCTGGACGCCCCACGACTCGTTGAACGGCACCCAGGCGATGACGCACGGGTGGGAGACGTCCCGGCGGACGACGTCCAGCCAGTCGCGGGTCAGCTGGGCGACGGCCTCGTCGGAGAACCGGTAGGCGCCCGCGGTCTCGCCCCACACGGCGAGCCCCAGCACGTCGCACCAGTACAGGTAGCGCGGGTCGGCGACCTTCTGGTGGACGCGCACCGTGTTGAACCCGAGCGCCAGTGCCAGCTCGACCTCCTCGCGGAGCGCCTCGGGGCTCGGCGCGGTGAGGTGCGACTGCGGCCAGTAGCCCTGCTCCAGGACGGCGCGGACGGTGAACGGCCGGTCGTTGAGCAGCAGGTGGTCGCCCTCGACGGCGACGGACCGCAGGCCGCAGTACGAGCCGAGCCGGTCGAGCTCGGCGCCCGACGCGTCGACGAGCACCACGTCGGCGTCGAGCAGCACCGGGTGACCGGGCGACCACAGCAGCTGCTCGTACGCCTGGCCGTTGTGCTGCGCGGGCAGCGGGACCACGACGTCCGCCACGGACCCGGTCACCGGCACCTCGGCGGCGCCGACCTCGGCGTCCCCGTGGCGGAGCCGCACCCGCACCCGCGTCCCCGCCGGGGCGGAGGCGCGCAGCCGCACCTGCACGGCCATGCGGGCGGCGGGCACGTCGGGCCGCCAGGTCAGCGAGCCGACGGCGACGGCGGGCACCTGCTCGAGCCACACGGTGCGCCAGATCCCGGACGTGCGGTGGTACCAGATCGCGTGCTGCTCGCGCTGCCAGTCCTGCTTGCCGCGCGGCTGCTCGACGTCGGTGCGGTCGTCGGTCGCGCGCACGACGACGACGTGCGCGTCGGGCGGCAGGTCGGGGTCGAGCAGGTCGGTGACGTCCGCGCTGAACGGGGTCTGCCCGCCCTCGTGCCGGACGGCGTGCCGGCCGTCGACCCAGACGTCGGCCTCGTGGTCCACGGCGCCCAGGTGCAGCAGCAGGCGGTCGGTGCCGAGGGCGGCCGGGACGGTGAACCGGCGCCGGTACCACAGGGCGGCGTGGTCGCCGTGGTCGGCGACGCCGGAGGCCTCGGACTCGGGCGGGAACGGCACGAGGACCTCGCGGTCGAACCGCGCGTCCGCGTCGCGGTCGTGCCAGCGCTCGCGCAGGCCCGCGTCCGCGTCGTCGAACGCGAACCGCCAGGGACCGTCCAGCGACCACCAGCGGTCGGGCCGGACGAGCTGGGGCCGGGGGTGCAGACCCGTCGCGGGTGCTGACGTCGTCGTCATGGCGGTCCTTCGGTCGCGGGAGTACGTCGTCGACCCATGTTGCCACGTTGCAAAGCCGCGTGTCACACCGTCGCGGCCGGGCCGGGCTCAGCCGCCCGTCGACTCCCGCAGGACGAGCGCGTGCGGCACCGTCACGTCCTGGCCGGCCGGCGGCCCGGCCGACCGCCGCTCGAGCTGCGCGACCAGCCGGGCCACCGCGACGCGGGCGATCTCGTCCCGGTCCGGGCGCACGGTGCTCAGCGCGGGCGTGAGGTAGCGGACCTCCTCGACGTCGTCGAACCCCATGAGCGCGACGTCCTGGGGCACCCGCACGCCGCGGAGCAGGCAGGCCCGCAGGGCGCCGACCGCGAGCATGTCGTTGAAGCAGAACACCGCGTCGGGGCGCTGGCCCTCGTCGAGCAGGGCGGTCATCGCCGCGAACCCGGACGCGCGGTCGTACGCCTCGACGTACCGCAGCAGCCGCGGGTGCGCAGGCAGGCCGGCCTCGGCGAGCGCGATCATGAGGCCCTCCGCGCGCTGCCGCCCCGTCTGCGCCTCGGTCTGCAGCCCGATGGCGGCGACCCGCCGGCGCCCCAGCCCCACCAGGTGCTCCGTCGCCTCGCGCGCGGCCGCGACGTTGTCGATGTGCACGTGGTCGAAGGCCGTGTCCACGGTCCGCTCGCCCAGCAGCACCACCGGGCGGCCGGGGTCCGCCTCGAGCAGGTCGCGCCGGGTGAGGGCGAGCGGGCTGAGGACGAGCCCGTCGAACATCGCGCCGCGGGGGCCCTGGCGCAGCAGCTCGCGCTCGCGGTCGGGGTCGCCGTCGGTCTGGTCCACCACGACGGTGAACCCCGCGCCGGTGGCCTCGCGCACCACCGCGCGGGCGAGCTCGGCGAAGTAGGGCTGGTCGAGCGCGGGGACCACGAGGCCGAGCAGCCCGGTCCGGCCGGTGCGCATCGCCCGGGCCGCGGTGTTCGCGCGGTAGCCGAGGGCGTCGACCACCGCCTGCACCTGCTCCCGGGTGCGCGGCGCGACGTGCGCGTAGCCGTTGACCACGTTCGACACGGTCCGCGGGGACACCCCGGCGACCCGCGCCACCTCCTGCAGCGTCACCGCACCCCTGCGCGTCATGGCCCGCACCCTAGCGGGTTTGCCACGCTGCAATCAGTGGGGCTACGGTTTGCCACGTTGCAACG
Source organism: Cellulomonas olei (assembly GCF_039548315.1). Lineage (NCBI taxonomy): Bacteria > Bacillati > Actinomycetota > Actinomycetes > Micrococcales > Cellulomonadaceae > Cellulomonas > Cellulomonas olei. Next base: position 7,992 of record NZ_JBCLVN010000001.1, on the reverse strand, counting down.
CCGCGGCACGCCCCCGCCGCGGCGACACGTGACCGCGAGGAGGCGGACATGCCGGACATGCACGGACGACGGACCAGGCGCGGGATCGCGCTGGCCGCGGGACTGACCCTGGCGCTGGCGGCCTGCGCCGGCCAGGGCTCGGCCCAGGACGACGACGGCGCGACGGGCGACGGGCCCACGGAGCTCGTGCTCTGGCACGGCATGACCGGCCCCGACGGCCCGGCCGTGCAGCAGATCATCGACGACTTCAACGCCTCGCAGGACGACGTGGTGGTGAAGCCCAACGTCATGCCGTGGGACGTGCTCTACCAGAAGGTGCTCACGTCGCTGTCGTCGGACGACGGGCCGCAGGTGGTCGCGATGAGCGCCTCGAACGTGCCGCAGTACGCGTCGAAGGGCGCGCTCGCGCCGGTGGACGACTTCTACGCCGACGACACCTGGATGGACACGTCGGCGCTGCCCGACGCCGCCAAGCACGCCGCCGACTTCGACGGCACCGCGTACGGCGTCCCGCTGAACATCGCGCCGATGATGCTCTACTGGAACAAGGACATGTTCGAGGCCGCCGGCCTCGACCCGGAGCAGCCGCCGACGACGTGGGACGAGTTCGCGTCCATGGCCGAGAAGCTCACGGTCGACGAGAACGGCGACGGCAAGCCCGAGCAGTACGCGGCGGCGCTGGCGGACCACACGACGGTGCCGATCTACCAGATGCTGCTCTGGGGCACGGGCGGCGGGGTGGTGGCGGACGACGCCGCGACCGCGACGCTCGACACCCCGGAGACGCTCGAGGCCCTCGAGTTCTGGGTCGACCAGGTGCGCGAGAAGAAGGTCTCCCCGATCGGCCTGTCGGGCGCGGACGCCGACAAGCTGTTCCAGACCGGCAAGGCCGCGATGGAGATCGTCGGCCCGTGGATGACCACCGGCTTCGACGAGGCGGGCCTGGACTACGGCCTCGCCGCCCCGCCCGCCGGGCCCGACGCGGACGTCACGCTCGCCGACGTGGTGGCGTTCACCGTCAACGCCAAGGCGTCCGACGCGCAGCAGGACGCCGCCAAGACGTTCTTCGCGTACTGGAACTCGGTCGAGTCGCAGAAGACGTGGGCCGACGGCTCGGGCTTCCCTCCCACGCGCACGGACATCCCGGCGGACGAGCTGGAGAACCCGTACTCCGCGGTGTTCGGCGACCCGGAGCTGCTCGGCAGCGCCAAGGTCTACCTGGCGGGTGTGCCGAGCTCCGGCACCATCACGGACTCGATCTTCTACCCGGCGCTGCAGCGCGTGCTCAACGGCGACGGCGACCTGACCGAGGTGTTCACCCAGGCGAACGCGGACGTGCAGGCCGCGATCGACAAGGGCTGAGGCATGACCGCAGCCACCCCCGCCCCCGCCCCCGCCCGCGTCGCCGTCCGGCGCGGGCGGGGGGCCCGGCGTCGCGAACGCACCGCCTGGCTGTTCCTGACGCCGAGCCTGCTGACCATCGCGGTGTTCATGCTCTGGCCGATGGTGCAGTCCGCGTACCTGTCCTTCATGGACTACAACCGCATCCAGCCCGCGCAGTGGGTGGGGCTCGACAACTACCGCGAGCTGCTCACCGACCCGGCCGTCGGCAACGCGCTGCGCAACACCCTCGTGTACGCGGTGGTCGTCACGCCGGTGACCGTCGGGCTCGCGCTCGCTCTCGCGCTGCTGCTCAACCGGGCGATCTTCGCGCGCGGGCTGGTGCGGACCGCCGTGTTCCTGCCGTTCATCGTGTCGCTCGGCATCGTCGCGATCGCGTGGGCGTTCCTGCTCGACCCGAACATCGGCCTCATCTCGCACTGGCTCGACGGGCTCGGCATCGTCTCGACGCAGGGCTGGCTGTCGGACCCGCAGCTCGCGATGCCCGCGGTCATGGTCGTCGGGATCTGGAAGACCGTCGGCTTCTACATGGTCATGTACCTCGCCGGGCTCCAGTCCATCCCGACCGAGCTCTACGAGGCGGCGTCGCTCGACGGCGCCGGGCCGTGGACGCGGTTCCGCAACGTCACCTGGCCGCTGCTGTCCAACCAGACGATGCTCATCTCGATCATGGCCGCGATCGCCACGCTCCAGGCGTTCGACCAGATCTACGTGATGACGCACGGCGGCCCCTACTTCCGCACGGAGACGCTCGTCATGCTCGTGTACCGCGTCGGCTTCGAGGACCTGCGCCTCGGCTACGGCTCCGCGATCTCCTGGGTGCTGCTGCTCGGGGTGTTCGTGCTGTCGATGCTCCAGTGGGGCTACTTCCGCAAGCGGGCGGTGACGTACTGATGGCCGACACCCTGCTGCGCCCCGCCGCGGTCGACGACGAGGTCCCGCCGCCCGTTCGGCACGACGTGCGCCGGCTCGACCGGCTGTGGCGGGTGCTGACCGGCGTCTCCGGGCTCGTCATCGCGGCGGCCATGCTGCTGCCGATCATCTGGATGGTGCTCACGGCGTTCAAGCCGGAGTCCGACATCGTGGCGTTCCCCCCGACGCTGTGGCCGCGCGCGCTGACGCTCGAGCACGTCGGGGACATCTGGTCGCAGATCCCGTTCGCGCGGCTGTACGGCAACACGATCGTGTTCGCCGGGGCCGTCACGGTGTTCTCGCTGCTGTTCGACGCGATGGCGGCCTACGCGCTGGCCCGGCTGGACTTCCGCGGCAAGAACGTCGTGTTCGTGCTGGTCCTCGTGCTGCTGATGCTGCCGTACCAGGTCACGCTGATCCCGCTGTACGACACCCTGGCGGCCGTCGGGCTGGCGGGGACGCTGCCCGGCATGATCGTGCCGCGGCTGACCAACGCGTTCGGCATCTTCTTCCTGCGGCAGTTCTTCCTGTCGCTGCCGCGGGACCTGGAGGAGGCCGCGCGCATCGACGGCGCGTCGGAGCTGCGGATCTTCGCGCAGGTGATCGTCCCGCTCGCCAAGCCCGCCCTGCTGACGCTCGGGCTGTTCCACTTCCAGTACAACTGGAACGACCTGCTGTGGCCGCTGATCATGGCGAACGACCTGGAGTCCGCCACCCTGCCCGCCGGGCTGGCGATGTTCATGGGCCAGCACGTCGTCGAGTACGGCCTGCTCATGGCCGGCTCCGTGCTGGCGCTGCTGCCCGTCGTCGTGTTCTTCCTGCTCATCCAGCGATCCTTCGTCGCGGGCATCGCGACGACCGGCATGAAGTGAGGTCTCGTGACTGACACGTCCTGGCACACCGACGGGCGCCTGCACCACGGCGTCGGCATCGAGGACACGTTCATCCCGTCGGAGCGCGTCGGGCAGCGCAAGCTCGACGAGTACGAGCTGACGCAGCACTACCACCACTGGCGCGAGGACCTGCGCCTGGCCGCGGGGTCCGGCGCGACGCTGATCCGCTGGGGCTCGCCGTGGTACCGGGTGGAGCCGGAGGAGGGGCGGTTCGACTTCCGGTGGCTCGACGAGGTGATGGCCGAGATGCAGCGGCTCGGGCTGCGCTGCGTGCTCGACGTCATGCACTACGGGACGCCGCTGTGGATGCCGAACGCGTTCCTCGACCCCCGCTACCCGGAGCTCGTCGCCCGGTACGCCGCCGCGGTTGCCGAGCGCTACCCGGGCGTCGTCGACGACCTGACGCCGCTCAACGAGCCGATGGTCAACGCGATCTGGTGCGGGCGCGACGGGCGGTGGCCCCCGTACCTCACGGGGGAGGACGGGCTCGTCGCCGTGCTGCTGCCCCTGGCGCGCGGCATGGTCGCCACCCAGCGCGCGGTCGCGGCCGTGCGGCCCGACGTGCGGTTCGTGCACGTGGACGCCGGGTTCCTCTGGGAGGGGCACGGGCCGGGCGGCACGTCGGTGGCGCACGGCGAGCAGTGGCGGTTCCTCGCCCTGGACCTCGTCACCGGGCGCGTGGGCGAGGACCACCCGCTGCACGACCACCTGCTGCGGCACGGCGCGCGCGAGGAGGACCTCGCGGCGCTGCGCCGGGACGCGGTGGTGCCCGACGTCGTCGGCGTCAACTACTACCCGGCGTTCACGCGGCAGGCGGTCGGCGCGGACGGCGCGGAGCAGCCCGTCGAGGCCGGGACCGCCGGGCTGGTCGAGCTGCTCGGGGCGTACCACGAGCGCTACGGCCTGCCGCTGGCCGTCACCGAGACCTCGCGGGCCACCCCCGACGTCGCCGCCAAGGCGCAGTGGGTGGACGACCTGCTCGACACGGTCGAGAAGGTCCGTGCCGACGGCGTGCCGGTCACCGCGGTGTTCTGGTTCCCGCTGCTCGACCTGGCGGACTGGTCGTACCGGGACGGCACCGCGCCGGCGGACGACTACCTGCTGCCGTTCGGGCTGGTCGACCTGGTGCGCGGCGCGGACGACGTCCTCGCCCGGGTGCCGAACGCCGCCTACGACCGCTGGCGGGCGCGGGTCACGGCCGCTCGCTGACCGTCCCGCGCGCCGCCGCGTCCCCGGCGGCGGCCGGTGCCCCCGCCGGGGAGGCCGCCGCCGGGCCGGCGGTGCGCTGCGGCGGGGCGAAGCACGCCACCACCACGGCGCCCACCACCGCGAGCGCGGCCGGCAGCAGCAGCGACTGGCCCATCGCGTCGGCGAACCCGGCGCGCAGCGCCTCGGGCAGGGCGCCCGCCGCCTCGGCCGCGCCCGTGGAGCCCGCCGCCCCCGGGCCGAGCTCGGCCACCAGGCGCGCCTGGATCAGCGCCGCGATCGCCGCCGAGCCGAGCACCGAGCCGACCTGCCGGGTCGTGTTGAACACGCCGGACCCGGCCCCCGCGAGCTGCCGCGGCAGGTTGCGGGTGGCGGTCGACGAGATGGGCGACCACAGGCAGGCGTTCGCGACGCCGAGCAGGGCCGACGGCAGCAGCAGCCGCGGCCAGGGGTCGGGGTCGGGCGTCAGCCACAGCGTGAACCAGACCAGGGCCGCCGCCTGCAGCAGCATGCCGACCAGCGCGATCGTGCGGGGGTTCGCGGTGTCCACCAGGCGCCCCACCACGGGCGACAGGACGAGGGTCATGACCGCCATCGGCGCGAGCATCAGCGCCGAGCGGGTCGGGGAGAACCCGAGGACGAGCTGGTAGTAGAAGACCAGCGGCAGGGACATCGCGGTGACGGCGAACCCCAGCGTGCTGATGGCGCCGTTCGCCAGCGCGAAGTTCCGGTCCCGGAACAGGCCCAGGGGCAGGAGCGGCTCGCCGCGCATCCGCGCCTGGTGCCGCACGAACACGACGAGCACGACGAGGCCGCCCGCGACCAGGCCCCACACCGGCAGCCAGCCGCCGATCAGGCCCCAGTCGTAGGTCTGGCCCTCCTGGATGCCGAACACCAGCAGGAACATGCCGACCGCGCTGAGCAGCACGCCGACGACGTCGAACGAGTGCGCGTGCGTCTCGAGCCGGGGGACCAGGCGCCACGCCAGCACGAACGCCACGACGCCCACGGGCACGTTGACGAAGAAGATCCACTCCCAGCCGAGGCCGTCGACGAGCACGCCGCCCAGCAGCGGCCCGACGAGCGTCGCCACGCCGGCGGTCGCGCCCCACAGGCTCATCGCCTTGCCGCGCTGGTCCGGCGGGAACAGGCGCGTGATCACCGCCATCGTCTGCGGGGTCATGAGCGCGGCGCCGAGTCCCTGGAACGCCCGCGCGGCGATGAGGGCGCCGATCGAGCCCGCGAGGCCGCACGCCGCCGAGGCCAGGGTGAACACGGCCAGGCCCACGAGGTAGACCGAGCGGGGTCCGAACCGGTCGCCGAGCCTGCCGGTGACCAGCAGCGGCACCGCGTACGTCAGCAGGTAGGCGCTGGTCACCCAGATGACCGCGTCGATGTCGGTGTGCAGCCCCGCCATGATGGCCGGGTTGGCGACGGACACGATCGTGGTGTCGACCAGGATCATGAAGAAGCCCACGACCAGCGCCCAGAGGGCGGGCCAGGGTCGGACGGTGGGGTGCACGGTGGCTCCTCGGGGGTGCGTGGGGGTGCCGGCGCCGGTCACCAGGTGACCTCGCCCGACTCGATGCGCTCGACGAACGCGGAGATCCAGCGGGACTCGGCCTCGTAGACCTCGATCTGGTAGGTCATGTCGGCCCAGTAGCGGGCCGGGAGCTGCTTGGCGGTCACGTGGGTGACGGCGCTGCGCAGGGTGTCGAGCTCGGCCCCCAGGCGGCCGAGGCGGTCGCGGAGCAGGTCGAGCACGGTCTCGCGGGGGAGGTGGTGCGCCTCGGAGAGGGCCAGGGGGAGCGTCGGGAACTCGTTGACCGGGGCGGAGATCATCGCGGCGAGGGCACCGGACAGTGCCGTGCGGCCCTCCGGCGTGATGGCGTACGTGGTGCGCTCGGGGCGGTTGCCGGCGCGGTCGGTGCCCGTCGGGACGATCAGGCCGTCGCGGTGGAGCCGGTCGACCGCGTGGTACAGCGAGCCCGGACGGACCTTGACGACGCGGTCGGTCGCGCGCTGCCGCATGACCTGGTGCAGCTCGTACGGGTGCCGCGGGGTCTCGTCGAGCAGCGCCAGGGTGGCGACGGCGAGCGGCGTCAGGGTGGCGGCCACGCGTTGCTCCTTCCGGATCAGTCCACGTGGACTATATGCCCGCACCGCCACGATCGCGCAACACCGGCACCCCCCGGGTGAGCGGTCTCAGTCGCCGTCGAGGTCCGCGAGCAGGTGCACGAAGGAGCCCTCGCGCAGCACCAGCTCGCCCGCGGCCAGCGTCGCGTCCTCGTCCACCACGCGGGTCGCCATCAGCGTGACGTCGAAGCCGTGGGCCGTGCCGCTCGCGAACGTCGGCCCCGCGTCGGCCTCCAGGTCCAGGCTGTCGACGGCGACGCCCTCGACGCCCGCGGCGGTCAGGGCCGCACCCAGGTCCGCGGCCGTGTCCCCGGGCGGCGCGTCGGTCCACCAGCAGCGGTCGCTCGCGTCGTCGGCCGTGGTGCCGCAGGGCGCCGCGCGGTAGCCGGCGGGGAGCTCGAGCGCCCCGAGGTCGGCCAGCAGCCGCTCGCGCCGGTCGTCGGCCGTGACCCGGTCCCACGCCGCGCGGGCCTGCCCCAGCCAGTACGGCCCCGCCCACACCGCGAGCGCGGCGCTCCCGGCCAGGGCGAGGGCGGCGACGAGGAGCGCGGTCCGGGTGCGGCGGGTCACCCCCGGGTCATCGGCGCGGCCGGCGCGCGACCTGAGGGTCAGTCGCGGGCGAGCAGCTCGCTGACCAGGGCGGGGAGCGCCTGCTCGATGGGGTCGCGCACCACGCGGTCGGCCACCCGGTCGTACGGGGTCGGCTCCGCGTTGACGATGACGACCTCCGCGCCGACCTCCGCCGCCAGCCCCACGAGGCTCGCGACGGGCTGCACGGTGAGCGTGCTGCCGACCGCGACGAGCACGTCGCCGTCCTGCGCCGCGGCGATCGCGCGGTCCAGCGCGCGCTCGGGCAGGCGCTCGCCGAAGTAGACGACGTCGGGCTTGAGCACGCCGCCGCAGACCGCGCACGGCGGGTCGGGCTCGGCGTCGAGGCGCGCGAGGACGGCCCGGGTGTCCTCCCGCGCGCCGCACGCGAGGCACGACGTGGTCCGGAGCGTCCCGTGCAGCTCGACGACGTCGGCCGGGTCGCTGCCGCCCGCCTGGTGCAGGCCGTCGAAGTTCTGGGTCAGCACCGCCTGGAGGCGTCCCGCCCGCCCGAGCTCGGCGACCGCGCGGTGACCGGCCGCGGGCCGGGCGTGCCAGGCGGGGTGGTCCCGCCACATCCGCCAGCCGCGCCGCCGCACGTCCGGGTCGGCGACGTACCGGCCGATGTCGAGCAGCTCCACCTGGTCCGGGTGCCGGGTCCACGTGCCCTGCGGCCCCCGGAAGTCGGGGATGCCGGCGGCGGTGGACAGGCCGGCGCCGCTCAGCACGGTGACCCGCAGGCCGGGGGCGGGCATGTGCACGGCTACCGCCCCCGCCGCGGCCGGCGGCCGGCGGCACCGGAGCGGCCGCCGCCGCGCTGACCGGCGGGGCGGCCGCCGGTGCGCCCGGTGCGCGC